>CAMDGP010000175.1 GCA_945897765.1 Chitinophaga pinensis | reverse complement strand
ATGAAAGAAGGCATGAATCATTAAGTCAAATCGCCCCAAATGATTTTTATAAAACCCACCTTATGGTATCATGAAATACCTTAATTTTGACAAATAGCTGTCCAGTTAATTGGTTCCATTATAGTCATATGTAATTACAAACTCAATATTTATCATTTGCATTAACAATTTCTCTTTAGATAAAAAAATGTTTTCATCACGACTTCTTAATAGTTCAGTCTTAACATAATGTACATATTCATTTTCTTTCAATGAAGAATATCTTTTTAAGTCTTTCCCTCTAATAGCTTTTTTACTTAACTCAGATAGTTTGTTAAAGGTTAAATATTTACTATCATTTCCCGTAACAATTCCATTATTTACATTTACATATTCTTCTAGTTTTACTGAATCAAATTCAATTTTTTCTAAAATAAGTCTTTCTATCGTATTTGCATAAATGCCAAAAATAAATTCATATGCCAATAAAAAAGATGATTGCGATTGATAATTTTCTAGGAACTTATTACTTAAATGATAGAATTCAACTTTAATTTGTTCATTTAATGAAATTTCCTTCTTTAAAACAAAAGTAGCGGTTTCTGCAACTACATCTTGAAACTGACCTGCCCCCCAATCAGTTAACTGTAAAATATTAAACTTATTCAAAATGAATTCTCTAATCGAGGTGTAACTATTAGTTTTAAATATGTTTTTATGAAATATATAGCTTATTAATCCGCCATTCTTTAATATGTTTAAGTTCAATTCAATAAATGGAGCGATCAAATTTAACTTTGTTGTTCTAAATTTATCTGTTCCTGATTTTTTAAATGAATTTGGATATTTCCAGTATAAAAAAGAAAGTTCACTTTTATCAAAACCTCTATTATCAACATAAGGCGGATTCCCAATCACCACATCAAAACCACCACGTGCAAACACTTCAGGAAATTCTTTCTCCCACGAAAAAGCTTTGTCTCCCACGACTTCGGGGTCGTCAATCAAGGAGTTGCCACATTTGATGTTGCTGTTCAAGGAGTTCAGCTTTCTGCCTTTCTGAGCCGTGCGCAACCACAAAGATAGCTTGGCAATTTCCACACTTTCGTCGTTCAAATCCACGCCGTAAATGTTGTTTTCCAAAATGCTGGTTTCTACATCGCTCAAAATCATACTGTCGCCCATCAATTTTGCTTGCAATTCGTCCACATAACGGTGTTCGGCAATCAGAAATTCAAGTGCTTGGTTCAAAAACGCCCCCGAACCACAAGCTGGGTCACAAATCGTGAGTTGCAACAACCACGCTCGGTAATCGGTGAGTTTGTCTAAATGCGCTTTTTTGGTTTTGGTTTGTATCTTTTTGTCGTTGGTGTAATCTTCATCTGCCAATTTCAACTCGGCTTTTTTCTCAGTACACAATTTCCCAACGGTATTGTCAACAATGTATTTCGTGATGTATTTTGGCGTGTAAAAAACACCGTCTTTCTTACGTCTGGTCTTGGTTTTGTCAACCGTTTCGCCTTCAATCTCTGATTTAATTTCGTCAATTTCGTTGAGTGAGTTTTCAAAAATATGTCCCAAAATGTTCACGTCCACGTCGCTGTCAAAGTCGTAGTGACTCATTTTTTCGGTGTACACGTGCAACACTTCGTCGTCGATTTTCACATTGTCCAAAACTTCATCGGGCACAAACAAACCTCCGTTGTAAGCAAAAATCTCAAATTCAGCCTCAATTGCATCGCCTGTTTTCTTTCCAAACGCTGGCAAAGTCACTTTTGCACCCACGTTCAAATCGTTGAAATAAACCTTGTAACGCTCGTACAACGAAACAGTCATTCGCATTTTCATCAAATTTTTCCATTCCAGATTGATGCGAAAAATCAAATTCGTGGGAAGCAACAAACGGTCTTCCGCAAAGAAAATAAACAGAAAACGATCGAGTAACTTCTGCGTTTTTTTGAAGAGCAATAATTTATCAAATTCGGGATTCAGCTCCACCAAATTGTGGTACAAAGCACGTTTAAACTCCGAATAATCTTTGTAGAGTTTTTTGGTAATGGCATCTTCTTGCGAAACGGATTCATCTTTCAAACGCTTCGGTAAATTCTGCTGAATACTTGGCAAACTCAAGCACAAATACAACAAATTGAATTGCTCGCGCGAAAGTGTAAACAAGTTAAACTCTTCGTAATCAATCGAATTATCGATATAAAAACGCAATTTTTCAAAGTTGGAAGTAATCACGTAAACGCATTCCGACTGATTGTTTTTGTAGCCAAAAGCCTGTGTTTCGATGCTGTTTAAATCGGTTGTATTCGTTCCTTTCAACTCAATTACTGCAATAGCTTTTCCATCAAAAACGATGGCGCCATCTACCTTTTTACTGTTGCTTGTATTTTTAAGCTCGGTCGTTAAATTGAAATTCGGCTCCGGATTGAGTGTGTAGCCAAAAATATGACCAAACAACTCGCGCAGAAAACCTTCTTGAAACTGTTCCTCTTTGGAATTTCGGATATTTTGTTGGCGAACGGAATCGTGAAAATAAGCTGAAAAACGTTGGTAAGCAGCATCCACTTCCGTTGAATTTGCATCGAGCAAGTGTTTTTTGATGACTGTTTTTTGAAATAATGCCATTGTGAAAATTAGGTAGCCTAAAGGTAAAAAATATTTTGGGAAAGGGGGGTTGAAGAGTTATGTTCAATTCAAACCATATAAATATTTAAGTTTTGAATATAAACTGATTAACTGGACAGTAACTTCTTATTATTACCCCTCAATTTAATTGAAAATAAAATCATTTTATCCCTCATTTTAATTATTTATTTCATAAAATTATCCCTCATTTTAATTATTATTCAAAACTATTTTATACCTTTGATGAAAATTAAGGGTAATGTTTTATAGAAAAATACTTCAAGAATTAGAGGATTGGAAAAATGATGAGTTCAGAAAACCATTGGTAATTCGTGGTGCTCGACAAGTTGGAAAAACAACCGTGGTTCACGAATTTTCTAAACAATACAAGCAATATATCTACCTCAATCTTGAAAAAGAAGAATACAAACAACTCTTTCAAACATTGAGTGATATTGAACTTCTGGCACAACGCATCTTTTTTATCGAAGGGAAAAAATGGGAACTTCTTTCAGAAACCTTACTTTTTATAGACGAAATACAAGAAGTGCCAAAAGCAATAAACTTCCTACGCTACTTTTATGAAGACCTTCCGCAATTACATGTTATTACCGCTGGAAGTATGCTTGAAACCTTGCTTGGAAAAAACATCAGTTTTCCTGTCGGTCGCGTTGAATATAAAATACTTAGACCTGTATCTTTTGAGGAATTTCTTGGAGCAATCGATGAAACTTTAGCCTTAGAGGAACTTCAAAAAGTACCACTAAAATCGTATGCCTATAATCGACTTTTGAGTCTCTTTCACACCTATGCACTTTTAGGAGGAATGCCAAGTGTAATCCAACAATATGCTAAGCAAAAAGACATAACTTCCTTAAAACCGATCTATGAGTCGTTATTAAATTCATACCTTGAAGACGCTGAAAAATATGCAAAAAACGAAAGTCAACTTCAAGTAATACGAACCATAATCAATGAATCCTTATTTCTTGCAGGAAAACGAGTAACCTTTCAAAGTTTTGGAAATAAGAAGTTTACCTCTAAAGAAGTCTCAGGAATATTGGAGAGTTTACAAAAAACGCACTTGCTAAACTTGATCTATCCAACAACCTTTTTTGAAATACCATTATTACGTGATTCAAGGAAATCTCCAAGATTACAGTTTCTAGATACTGGATTATTAAATTTTGGCGTTGGGTTGCAAAAAGAAATATTGGGAACAAAAGATTTGAACTCCGTTTATCAAGGAACAATGATTGAACATTTGGTTGGTCAAGAATTGATTGCTCACAAAAGCACGCCACTTGAAAAACTAAACTTTTGGGTAAGAGATAAAAACAGTTCAGATGCCGAACTTGATTTCGTTTATCCTTTTGAAGGTAAAGCTGTTCCGATTGAAGTGAAATCGGGAAATTCTGGTAGATTGCGTTCGCTTTTGAATTTTTTAGACGAATCCAGATTAAACTATGCGATACGATTTTTTGCAGGTGAACTTTCATTGAATGAAATAAAAACACCAAAAGGAAAAACAGTCCACCTGTTGAATTTGCCCTATTTTTTAGCTGGGCAAACAGAAAAATACATCGAATGGCTTATTAATAACCTACCTGAAGAATCAAACAATCAGATAGTCAACGAACCTAAAGCTGTATATAGGAAAGAGAAGAAAGTAGAAAAAATAGTAACAAATATTGAGGAACTTACAAGCCGACATCTTAAGCTTTTGAAACATTGCCAAAATGAACCCAAAAAAGGAAAAGAGCTGTTAGAAGAAGCTTTAGGATTGAACTATCAATCGCGGAATAAACGCATATTTATAAAACCGCTTTTTGATTTGGGATTAATTGAATGGACCAATAAATCCAACCCAAAAGACAAGCAACAAGCATATCAACTAACAGAAAAAGGGAGGGCGCTGATTTAAAAAAAAATTAGTGAAGATTTGTATTCGTTAATAAAAATTATCCCATAGGAGAAGCTAATTATTTTCTTAAACAATAAATAGCATGTTGAACCTGTTTCAAAACTTCATCAATATTTTGACAAACTTCTCCCTCTGAAAAACGAAGAATTTGAAATCCTGAATTAATTAATTTCTGCTGTCTGTAATAGTCGTACTCGCTTTTTACGAAATGAGAGCTTCCATCAATTTCAATTATTAGATCTATTTCTTGAGCAAAGAAATCAACGATAAAGTTTAATATTGGTCGTTGTCTTTTAAAACCAACTCCTTGTTGTTTTTGCTTTAGAGCTTTCCAAAGATATTTTTCAGCTTTTGATACTGATTCCGTCCTTAATTCTCTGGCAAATTCTTTTAAGTTTTTATTGTAGTAATTATTAGATTGCATACCATTAAGTTAAAGAAAAAGATCATTTGTTACAATTTTTACTTTTAAAAAATAAATAATTCTTGTTCAAAAATCCTCCCCCTGCCCCCTCCAAAGGGGGAATTTCAATCTCACTTCGAGGG
>CAMDGP010000174.1 GCA_945897765.1 Chitinophaga pinensis | reverse complement strand
AGTATATCGTTGATTAATTTCTTCTTTCGAAATTACAATTCTACGATCAATCAGCCGTTTTATTATGGGTTGAATCGTTTTAATCCCAATAATTTCTGAAAGTTCTTTCAAGTCTAATTCTTCTCGAATCGTAAGTGCTTCCACAATTTCAGCATCACGTTCGTCAAGCTGGTCGATTGTTTGGTCAAATTCGGGATGAAGAATGATTTTCGTCTCGCTTGCCAACTTGAAATTTGCAGGTAAAGCAGCATTCATTAAATCGCCAATTGGAGCTAGGTAATAATCAGCAATCCAGTTCCAAAATTGAAATTGTTTCGTGTTAATTATTGGAAATTCGTCCAGTATAAACTCAACATATTTTGCTTGATAATTAGTTGGGATTTCTTCATGAACTCTTGTAATTACTCCTGTCAGTAATTTATTTTTACCAAAGGGAACGATTACGCGAATTCCAAATTGGACAGACTCATTAAATTCAAGTGGTACACGGTAGCTGAAAACCTGATGAATTGGAACAGGCAATAAAACATCGACAAAAAGTGTTAGGCGTTCACTCACAATTGGTATAAAATTACGAAGCAAAAAGCGTTAAAAAGAAAGTGATTTCGCTAGTTATTGACAAGCAAAAGCCTCTTCTTGATTGACAACATTGTCTCCCGGATGATTCGAACAAAACAAATAAGTTCCCGTCATTGGTCCTTGACATAATTCGCGAGTACTTTTCTTATCTATTGCTCTGATATACGCTTGTTGTGCAGAAACGGAGAAGGGTTTAAAAATTTTAATTGTTTGTCGAGAAGAGAAAATACCCACTACACGTTTACCATTTGAAACCGTTAAATTTGTGTAAGTAGGCTTGCTTTGTGCTAAGGTTGAGCTTGGTTGATTTACCACCATGTAACTATATAATTCTTCTGCACCACCAGTTACTGTTACATAAATCCCATTGAAAGTTCTTTTGGTTATTGTAGGGTCATTTGACACATTTTTCTTAATTAAATCATAGAATGTTTGACCTAAGGCTGTGAATGTTTTTGCTGTTCCTGGTAGAGTGCTGATTTCGCCAATTTGCCAATTAAATCTTTTTTCTGTAAAGTTATTTCCGCGGTGTTCATTGAACGCTACGTCTAATTGAGTATTTAGAATAAATGAATTTCCTGAGTTTGAAACAGCTACACCAGTTGGTACATATTCTCCAGGATTATTAGCAAATTTAAACGTAAAGTTTTGAGAAGATGCAGTTGTTGTGATTCCTTTTACAAGTTCTGTTTCACCGGTTACTTCAAATTCCCCACCATAAATTATTGCTTTAAATTTGTAAGTTGCATCTGGATTTAAAGAGGTCAATTGTGAATTTGGTGATGTTTGAATAACACCATTTAAACCTGAAGAAGATACGGTTGTTGGTAATGTTTTGAAATAGTAAACTTTTTGCTCTGGACCGTAGAAAGCTCCGTTTGTATCTTTGTTTTCAATGATTGTATCTTCCAAAGTCCAAGTGCGAGTTAGCGTTCCATTCACAAATTCAGAAACTGTTGCTTCCACTTGATTGAAATAACTAGAATCTGGAATTTGAGCGATTTCAAGCGCGTTTCCTGGACCAATAAACGCTCTCGTAATTTTTATAAAATGAATTGAATCAGAATGATCCAATAAACCATAAACGACAGCCGTTTCTTTGAAGTCTCCCACTAAATTAACTTTCTCCGAACAACTATAAAAGAACGAAACGAATGCAACTAGAAAGGTGAATTTGAAAATAGATTTCATTTTAAATATTTTATCAAATGTAAAAATTAATGTCTTTGGTTTGCTCGAATTATCTCATTTGAGGTTTAACAAAGGTTCCTGCGGGTGCGCTTTCGAAAAGGTCGATTTCAAAACATAAAGACTCTTTTCCCCCTTCAATTCCGTAAGCTAATTCCCAAGGAATATAAATTTTGTATTTTCCTCCAATTTTCATTTTAGGGATTGCGAAACTCCAACCTGGGATAACACCACCGTCTAGTTGTAATGGTACAGTTTCAATTTTTCCAGCTTGATTTTTCATTAAATACGAATTTTGAACCGTATCTCCTAGCGCAGACATCAACACATAATGCACTTTTACATCATCGGTAGGTGTGGGATAAACTCCTTTCCCTTCTTTCAAAGTAAATAGTATGATTCCATTATCAAACACGGTTGCGCCAGGTAATTTCTTTGCTTTATCAAGCATTTTAATTCCGGCTTTTTCATTCAAACTTATCATGAATTCTTGCATGATTTGACGCATTTGCGCTTCTTTCATCACAGTATCACGCAAATGTAAGCCGTCTGCATATCCTTTTTTGACCATTTGCAAATTAACTAAAGCCAATCCACCTAATTTTTTAATGTCTGCATAAAAAGCGTGTCCAGTCATTTTTCCCATGCAACGTGAACCGGATTTCACATACTTTTTATTGAAATCTTGATACGTTGGACCGAAAAGTTTTTTTAATTCGGGCAAACAATCATCAGCTGGTGTTGCGCTTAGATTTTCATTAAATCCTTTAATTAATTCTTCTTTGTCCAAATTTGCGAACGAAGTCTCACCGCTACTAACGATAGTTTTCGCGTTAATTGCTCCAAGAACGTATGAAAGTTCGTCTTTAGAATTTTTGAATTTTAAAGGTTTTGCTTGTTCATCTTTTGTTCCACAAGCGCTAATTAGCAAAAAGAATAAGGTTCCGAAAAATAGTTGTTTCATAATATAATTTTCTCTCCAATCAAGGAATGATTTTAACAGTAACGATGTTGAAATGCTATTTGTTTAATTGATAGCTAATAATTCAACATCAAATATCAATGTACTAAACGGTTGAATTGGCCCTCCGGGTTGTGGATTTGCTCCATAAGCAAGATTTTGTGGAATATATAAGCGGTATTTTGAACCAACATTCATTAATTGTAAAGCTTCTGTCCATCCTGGAATTACTTGATGAACTCCAAAACTTGCTGGTGTTCCACGTTGAATTGAAGAATCGAAGACTGTACCATCAATTAAAGTTCCATGGTAATGCACGCTTACGACATCCGTTGAAGCTGGTTTTTGACCATCACCTTCAATTAGTATTTCAAATTGTAAACCGGTTGAAGTTTCTTGAATTCCTTCTCTCGATTTATTATTTGCCAAAAAGTTTTCGCCTTCTGTTTTGTTTGCTGAAAAAGCAGCTGAACGTTTTTCTTCTAAGTGATTATGAATTATTTCATTCGCTTCTTCTGGACTTAATCTTGGTGCTTTTCCTTCCATTAAATCGTTAATTGCTTCAGCGATTACTGTTGCATTTAATTCAGTAAGATTTTGATTTTTAAGACTTTCTGCAATACTCATCCCGATTGCATAACTCACGTTGTTTTGTTCTGTGCTCATATAAATTTTAAGATTACGAAATTAGTCAAAAAAAGCTGGAAGAAGAGAGGTTTTTGAATTGTTAATTTTGAATATAAAATTTAAAATAATAATTCTCTTGTACGGAGGATTTAAATTGTTTCCATTCGACTAAAAATCATTATTAATTACCTAATATCAAGAATTAGGCATCAATTTCAAGTCTTTCCTTTCGAGTAGAATTCAATTATTTCAATGCTTAAATTGTTTTAAATCTATTTTCCTCCCAAAAATAAATTATTTAAAAACGATTTTAGTTGTCACTTCCCTCATTCGCCGCGGCAAACATCCTCGAGGAGGGAAGTTTTAATCTTACTTCGATAAAAGATTTACTAAAATCACCTTCGAGTTAAAATCCTAATCAAGAATCAAGCATCAAAAATCAAGCATCAATTTCTCAAAACTGCCCCTGTTTCTTTCTCAATCCCCAATCGGATTTGTTCCATCGCTTTGTCAATTTCTTGATCATTTAACGTTCGGTCACCATCTTGTAGGATGAATGAAAGTGCGTAAGATTTCTTGCCAGCTTCCAATTTTTCACCTTCGTAAACATCAAATAAATTCACACTTTGAAGCAATTTTTTCTCACTTTTTCTCGCAGCCGTTTCTAATTCTGAGAATTTTGTTTCCTTATTCACTAACAATGAAAAATCGCGACGAATTGCAAAAGCTTTTGGTAAATCTTTGAATTTTATTTTAACTGTTTTCAAGGTATCTAACAATACATCAAAATTGATAGAAGTAAAGTAAACAGGATTTTTAACGTCAAAGTATTTTTGAATCTTAGGTGAAACAATTCCAATTTCGACGATTGATTTTTTGAAGATTTCGATTTTTTCAGCATCTTGAAATAAGTCACTTTCTAACTCTTTTTCTTGGATATTGGACGTTAATCCCAAACGATTTAAAAGTGAAGTAATGATTCCTTTTAAAGTGAAGTAGGAAACAGTTTCTGACTCATTATTCCAAGATTCTTCTGATTTTGAACCCGTTAAAACGAAAGAAATCGTGCGTTGCTCATTGAAGCCTGAAGCATATTTGAAATAAGTTTTGCCGTATTCAAAAAGTTTCATGTTCGGATGCTGACGGTTTTGGTTGTGTTGTATGTTTTCCATCAATCCGAAAAGCAAAGTTTGACGCATCACATTTAAGTCTTGGCTCAAGGGATTTAACATTTCCACTTGATGATCGACTTTCAAGGTTTCTCCGCCTAGTTTTTCTACATAAATTCCTTTTGTCAATGAATTGTTCAAAGCCTCGTTGAATCCTTTTCCAACCAAAAATTCAGCAATTGTTGCTTGTAGTTTATCGGCATTTATTGCTTCAGAAATTGGTAAAGAAAGGTTCCATTTTTCAGGGATTGGTACTAAATTGAAGCCATAAATACGCAGAATTTCTTCTGTTACATCAGCTTCTCTGTGGACATCTGTTCTATAACTTGGAATTTCGATTTCTAGGTCTAATTCGTTTGAAGTCAAAATCTTAAAATCTAAATTCTCTAAGATTTGAACAACCGCTTCTTTTGAAATTTCACTTCCAATCAAACGATTGATGTTGTTTAGATTTACTGTAATCACTCGTTTTGAAACCGGATTGATTAATACATCTTTTTCGTTCATAGCAATTTCTCCACCTGCAATTTCTTGTATCAAAAGAGCCGCTCTTCTCAAAGCATAAAGTGTTAATTCTG
>CAMDGP010000173.1 GCA_945897765.1 Chitinophaga pinensis | reverse complement strand
CAAATATTCTGCTGAGATAGGACATTATATTGGTGATGCACACGTTCCTTTGCATACTACGGAAAACTACAATGGGCAAATGACAGGACAACGTGGAATTCACGGTTTATGGGAAAGTCGTCTCGTTGAAATAAATGCAGAAGATTATGATTATTTTGTCGGTAAAGTTCGTTATGTAAAGAATGTTTTGGATTTCGCATGGGTAGCAGTTGAATGCTCACATCTAGCACTTGATTCTGTTTTGCGCATTGAAAAAGAGTTAACCAAAGAATTTCCATCTGATAAAAAATATTCCTACGAGCAACGTGGAAACGCTACAATTTCTACTTATTCCAAAGAGTTTTGTGATGCATACCACAATCGCATGAACGGAATGGTTGAGAGAAGATTGAGAACCGCAATTTTAGCTGTTGGTTCGATTTGGTACACTGCTTGGGTTGATGCTGGACAACCTGATTTATCTAAGTTACAAGCAAAACAACCGACTGCGGAATTATTATTAGAATTTAAAGATTTAGATGCACATTTTCACAATGACCAACACAAAGGTAGAATTTGCGATTGATTTCAATTATTTGATTTATAATACTTTGCTTTACTTAAATTGAGCATTTTCAAGGGCATTTTCTCATTGTACTGTTCGGATTTCTTGTTGCCTGTAAAACGAGTAAAAATGCTGATATAGACACAACAGAAACAGAGTTGTTCTCAATTGAATCTCGAAAGGATGTTTTATTCGAATCAACAAGAAATCGAAAAATCCCAATAGTAATTTATCTTCCTAAAACTGAATTTAAACTTCCTAGAAACAACTAAGTTTGATAATTAGGACTAATATAAATCTTTTCTAAATCCGAAATTAAAAGAGAAAAACAGTTGAGAATATAGATTTGTGTTGGATGCTGTTGTATTATTTGCTTTACCAAAAATTGCATATTGTCCATTGATGTCGAAGTACAAAGTTCCAGTAGCTGGAATTGTATATTTCAAACCACCTTGTAAACCTACAGCCAAGCTTAGTACATTTCCTTTATTTTGTTCACTTGGTGAAGTTAAATAATTAGGTTCCCATTGATATTGGCCAGTAGCATCATATTTCTCGTAATCTCTTTTAACTGTGTTAAAAATCAGCATTGCGTTTGTTCCGCCGTACAAAGAAAATCCATTGTCATAATCATTTCCCAGATAACGTCTTGTTCCTCCCTCGATTGTAAAATAGTTGGTTTTAGTTACATAGTTTACTGTCAGTACATTCGGAAAGGTGTTAACATCGGCTGCTGTAACATAGGTAGAAAAAGCAAGGTCTTCTTTTTGAGGAAAATAATAGCCAATTCTACCATAGAATGTTTCGTCATTGCTTCTGGGTAATTCTATACCGCCATGAAAACCAAAGAAAGGTTTAGGCACTGTAAATCCTTTTATTAATCCAGTTCCAGCATTAATGCTTATCTGAGAAATTAGTGGTAAGGAAACAACTGTCATTAAAAACACGATGAGTAATTTCAGATTTTTCATACTATTTTTTTTTATTTTAAATTTTTCACAATCACTATCGTGAGCTCCTGGTAAGATATTAATGCTCATCAAAAATTCATTCACAATTTCTTTGCCAACAAATTTAAAGTTCTTTTTAAATAGTTTAACCCATTCTTCCAAAGATAATTCTCCTTTGCTTTTTAACCATGTGCTGAACGAGCCATTTTCATTAACAATTTCACTAACAATTTGTGCATTATGAATTGAAGCTTTTATCTTTAACCTATTGCGAATAACACCACTGTTTGCTAGTAATTCATTTATTTTTAATTCGTAGTAATGAGCTTTTTTGTTAAAATCAAAACCATCATAAGCTTCAAAAAAAGAATCTTGTTTCTTTAAAATAGTTTCCCAAGAAAGACCAGCTTGGTTAATTTCAAGAATAAAACGACCAAAAAGCTCAAAATCATCCGTCAATTCAATACCATAATATTCATCGTGATAAACTCTATGGATATTGTCAGAGGGTAAATTTTTACAAAATGTACAATATGACATAATCAAATTTAAACTTATTATTTTGATTAAGATTTATTTGCTAAATTTGTTTCGATAATAAATGTGAAAAAACAATACTTTTTTTCTTTCGTTTTGGCAGCCCTTTCTTTTGTTGCTGCAAAATCCCTTGAAGAGGTTGGGATTGAACGTTATTATTTCCAAAAAGCAGCAAATTTCCAAAAAGAAGATGGCTATTTCGACTTGGTTAATCCGAGTAAAGTAAGTTCATTTCCCATGGGAGTTGCGTCTTTTTCCGATGTTACAATGCTAGACTCAACCCATTTAGTTGGTATAGAGCCAATTAATGGTAGCGTTGTTTTGATTGATTTGAACAATAATTCAATTTCAAGTCAACTTTCTCTAGGCTCTGAATTTCAGTTTGTTGACATTTCGCGAATGGATTCAACGCTTATTCTTCTAGATTCAGAAAGTAAAGTTCACTTTTTATTGCCTCCTTACGATTCTACTTCTTATGTGTCAAGAAATGAAACGAAAGAAAACTTTATCACATCTGGAATCTGTTTTCATCAATCAACTAAAAGATTATTTTTGTTAAGTGAAGTTCAAGAAATGGAAGAAGGCCAAATTTCTTGTTTCCTATATGCTTTTAACCTAAATAAACGTCAACTTCGAGAAGAACCTTTATTTGAAATTACTTCATCAGCTATAGAAACTTTCGCGTTGAATAACAATCTACCACTTCTAAAAAACAAGGTGTCTTTTTCTGGCGATACATTGGAAGGTCTCACTTTTAATCCTTCTGCAATTGCAATTCATCCTAAAACGAATGAAATTTATGTGCTTTCTGCTGATGATAGAAGCTTAGTGGTTTATAATCAATTTGGTGAAGTTGTAAATTTCACAACACTTGATGCAAAATTATTTTCAAAACCCACAGGTATGACTTTTCAAGATAATGGTGATTTGTTAATTACTGTATCTGACTTAATGCGACCATCAATCGTAAAACTAAAATGGAATAAATTGTATCAGTCACTTGCTGGTCATGGAATTATCTTCGGAAGATAAGTTAAGTTATTCCTATATTTAAAGCGTTAATTTTAGTGTCTCACATTTTTTGAAGCCTTAAATTTAGGTAATAAATGGGAATATGTATGGTTTGTTCGAATAAGACCTTATGCTCTTGATAAAACTCTATCTTCGTAAAAAATATTGTAAAATCCAACCGATGTCTGAAGATTTAAAAGAATGTCCCTCGTGTCAATCACCTTATGGGTATGAAACTGGTGATAAAGAATATACTTGCCCTGAATGTTCATTCGTTTGGATTTTAGAGGAACCAGTTGATTTTGAACATATTGTTGTGCTTGATGTTAACGGAGTTGCCTTAGCTAATGGAGATTCTATTATTATAATTAAGGATTTACCAGTTAAAGGTGCACCGAAGCCAGTTATCAAAACAGGGACGAAAGTGAAAAATATTCGTTTAGCATTTGGAGATCATAACATAGATTGCAAAATTGATGGATTTGGCTCAATGGCTCTTAAATCTGAGTTTGTTAAAAAGGCATAGAATAATCCTTATTTGTAATTTTATTTTTGTCTCTTAAATTGCTTTCTAGCACTATATAATTTCTGATTTATACGAATTTACAATTAGTTTCTGTGAACTAATTAGTATACTCCGTCTCTGCAATCACGAACAATGCATTAAGAACATTTTGTCCATTTTTGATAGCTGTATCTGTTTTAGAACTTATAACTGCAAAGTTCCTCGCGACTTCGAAGGACTAAAATTGACCAAAGGTTTTCTGTTTGGCTTTATATATCCCGGATTGCTAGTTCTGATCGATTATTATCATTCGTAAATAGTTATATTAAAGACAACTAGACACGAAGTCTTTATGCTTTGCAATTGGCTCAAAAACATATGTCACTAGTTTTTTAAATGTGAACGTAAAAACCAAGCCATTTTTTCGTGTGTTTCCATAATTCCAGTTAGGAAATCAATGGTTCCAAAATCATTATCTTCAAGAGAAAAAGTTTCGATATTTCTTCGTAAATTGATGATAATACTTTCATTATCTAGTAAAAGTTCTTTTATAAATCCATTGCTATCATTTTTTTCTCTAGATTCTTCTGTTAAATGAGTCAAACCTAAGAATCCTTTTAAACTAGGTGGCGCATAATGACCAATTGAACGGATTCGTTCCGCAATGCTGTCAATCAACACATCTAATTGTTTAAATTGTGATTCAAATAGTAAGTGTTTTTCGTAAAAATCAGCACCTTCAATATTCCAATGTGCATTTTTTGTTTTCAAACATAATACTGATTCATCTGCTAAAATTTTAGATAATTCATTTGGTATTGAATAGCTTTCTTTTTCTGTTAACCCTATTTCTGTTTTCATTCTTTATTTGTTAGTTTATTATTCTCCTTTAACTTCTTCTAAGTCGTTGTGATCATCTCCACCCAAACTATATTAATTGTTTTCTTCATCTTCATTTCCAATACTTTCTTCATCGTCATCTAATTCAGATCCAGGGACATCCAAGTCACTTCCATACGAATTAGATTGAGTGTTATTTAATTGCGTATTTTGACTTTTGTTGTGAGATTTGTTTTTAGAACTATTTTCTGGGTCAATGTCTTGTTCTTCTTTGCTTTGAGTATATATATATATATATCCTCGGATTCGCCATAATATGGATATTCTATAACTTCAACCAATAAGGCTTTATTTTTCTTGGCTTTCTCCAGATGTGTTTTTGAATATTGAGTTATTATATCGTGTAGAGAATTATAATAGTTTAATAAATTTTGATTGCTAATTTTTTCATCATCAGATTCCGTACTTATAGATGGGATTTCTTTAATGTATTTCGTTAATTCTGGAAATTCAAGATAGATTCTATTTGTGATATCTATAATCGATTGATTGAGAGTTTTTTTTGATTGCATAATCTTTATTTTTCTGAATTCTCTAATATGTTAATAAACTTCTTTTTCAGCAATGACAATTTCTTCTTTCTACTTTGGCGGTTTCCATTTAATCGCATTTTGCAAGTCCAATTATATTTCTTGATTGTTTTTCATTTTAACATGATTTGAATATGAATTT
>CAMDGP010000172.1 GCA_945897765.1 Chitinophaga pinensis | reverse complement strand
AAAATTAGAAATGCACTAATTAGACTGAAAATTTTAACATCTAATGTTTTAACATTCCAAAGCCCTAAATTTACTTCTACAGATGGTAAATAGTACCCAGTTTGGTAATTTAGAATGAAGTAAATTGTAATTATTACGGGTAGAAGAAGTAGAACTCCAATTCTGTTCTCTAAAAATAGACGAATCATACTGCGAAAATATTCATTATTCAGGTGCTGAAGTTGAAATTGTGAATAACTCCGATGAATTGTTCAAACATGAGATTAATTTTCTTTAAATTTATTAATTCAGTTATCGCTATTTCGCCAAAAATTTTACCTTTGCTAACCAAATTTTTAGGTTAAAAAATAACAATGCTACTATGCTAAAAGAAAAAAATAGATATTCAGACACAGATCTTGAGGAGTTCAAAGAATTAATCAAAAACAAACTTAAGGAAGCACAAGAAGATTATACTTTATTGATTGGTTCGCTTTCTCATAATGACGATCACGGAACTGACGATACTGGCAGAACCTTCAATATGATGGAAGATGGTTCTGAGACACTTTCAAGAGAAGAAGTTGCACAATTAGCTGCAAGACAAGAGAAATTTATCCAAAGTTTACAAGCTGCTTTAATGCGCATTGAAAACAAAACGTACGGTCTTTGTCGTGTAAACGGAACGTTGATTCCGAAAGAAAGGTTACGTTTAGTGCCGCATGCAACAATGAGTATTGACGCTAAGAATGCTCAAAAAAAATAAGTGAAAAAAAAGCTAACGATTGTTTTTCTGATTGTTTTATCACTTTTGATTATCGATCAATTGGTTAAGATTTACATTAAAACATCCTTTGATTCTGATGAAGTGAAATATGTTTTTGGTAATTGGTTTGCCTTACATTTTATCGAAAATCAAGGTATGGCTTTTGGAACGACTTTTGGTTCAGCTATGTGGCATAAGCTTGCTTTAAGCTTGTTCCGTGTAATCGCAATTTTTGCCTTAGCTTACTACATTTTTAAAGAAGCTAAAAAAGGAGCAAAATTGGAGTTTTTAGTTGCAGTTAGTTTTGTTTTTGCAGGAGCAACTGGAAATTTGCTAGACTCTATGTTTTATGATTTCTTCTTTCCTTTCAATCCATGTGAGGGATTCAATCAATTACCAGGTTCTGGTGTCAAAATGAATTGTACCGATTATGGGTTCACTTACCCTGTTGAAGTTCGTCACCAAGGTTTTCTTTTCGGTAATGTTGTTGACATGTTTCAATTTGATGCAAATTGGCCAAAATGGGTTCCTTATGTTGGTGGCAATCAGATTTTTCCCGCAATTTGGAATGTTGCAGATGCTTGCATAACCCTTGGTATTTTTACCATAATTCTTCGTCAAAAAGTTTACTTCCCAAAGAAAAAAGAAATCAAAGAATAATTTCTTTTATAGGCAAATTAAGACCTTTTCTTTTTAAAAATCATTTTATAAAATATTTATACTAATACTCTAACCGAAAACTTTAACTTAAATTTTCGGTTATACCCTATTATTTTAACTTATATTTTCGGTTATACCCGAGCATTTTAACTTAATTTTTAGGTTATAAACGAAAATATTGACTTAAATTTTCGGTTAAATTAAAAAAAGAACTAACTTTGATTAAAATTTAAGATGATAAATCGGGCAAATAACCTTCAATTCAAACAATGGATGTTTCGAGGAAAAGTTCTAATTCTAATTGGTTCTCGTCAAGTTGGAAAAACAACTTTAATCTCAGAAATCAGCAAAAATTTTACTCAAGAAGATGTTTTGTTTGTCAACTGTGACGAAGCTGACGTTAGAGCAGTTCTAGAAAATAGTTCATCCACAGCTTTGAAGGCATTTATCGGCTCTAAAAAACTGTTTATTATCGATGAAGCTCAGCGTATTAAGGGCATTGGTTTGACCTTGAAACTAATTGCTGACACCTTAAGAGAGGTACAAGTAATTGCTACCGGCTCCTCTGCTTTTGATCTTCGAAATGAATTAGAAGAAACACTTACAGGACGAAAAATCGTTATTGAATTGTTTCCGATTTCAACACAAGAAATGGTGAATCATACTTCCTTTATAGAAGAAAAAAGAATGCTTGAGCAACGCATGATTTACGGTATGTATCCCGAAATAATTAACAACCCAACGGATGCTAAAAAACTACTAAAAGAACTGAGCGATAGTTATTTATTTAAAGACATTTTATCATACAAAGATATTCGTCAACCAGATGCCTTGCGAAAACTTTTAACTGCTTTGTCTCTTCAAGTTGGAGGTGAAGTTTCATACAACGAAATCGGAAACTTAATTGGTTTGGATAAGGAGACAGTTGAACGTTACATTGACCTTTTAGAAAAATCATTCGTTGTTTTTAGACTTACATCTTTAAGTAGAAACGGGAGAAATGAGCTTAAAAAAAGTCGCAAAATCTATTTCTATGATAATGGTGTACGTAATGCCGTCATTAATAACTTTAACCCTTTGAGTCTGCGGGCAGATGTGGGTGATTTGTGGGAAAATTTTATGATTTCAGAACGACGAAAAACATTGCACTACAATCAGATTTTTGCTAATACTTATTTCTGGAGAACGCATACACAACAAGAAATTGACTACATTGAAGAACGAGAAGGAAAACTTTTTACTTATGAATTTAAGTGGAGTGAAAAGAAAAAAGCTAAACTTCCTAAATTATTCGCTGAATTGTATCCAGAAAATGAATTTGAGTTGATCAATTCTAAAAACTACATGGAAAACTTTGTGCTTGTTTAGCCAAAAAACTTAACGACCACCGAAAATAGAACTACCTACTCTAACCATGGTACTCTCCTCCTCTATTGCAAGCCGATAATCACCACTCATTCCCATCGAAATTTCTCTGAAAAAATCATCATTTTTAAAAAATGAAACTTTAAGTTTTGAAAAAAGTTCTTTCAACTGTGAAAATTCAGACCTAACTGTTTCTTCATCATCGGTAAACGAAGCCATACCCATCACTCCAACAATTTGAATATTTTTGAAGGTTTTGTATTCTTCAGAATTTAAAAGCGCAATGGCTTCTTCATAATCTAAACCAAATTTGGTTTCTTCCTTAGCAATGTAAAACTGAAGTAAAACTGAAATTACGCGTTGACATTTTGCTGCTTGTTTATTGATTTCAGTTAATAACTTTAAACTATCCACTGAATGTATTAAGTGGACAAATGGAGCGATGAATTTTACTTTATTTGTTTGTAAATGACCTATCAAATGCCAATTAATGTCTTTTGGTAATAATTCCCATTTTTCGGACATTTCTTGGACTTTATTCTCACCAAAATGGCGCTGACCTGCTTCATAGGCTTCTAATAAATCAGCAACAGGTTTTGTTTTAGAAACAGCAACTAAACAGACATTTGCTGGAATCGAGTTTTGAATTTCAGCTAATTTTTCAGAGATCATTCGTTTATGGAATAGATTGTTAAACCACTTCTTAACTTCGGTTCAACCCATGTGGATTTTGGTGGCATATTCATTCCGTGATCGGCTACTCGTTTAACTTGCTCAATCGTAGCAGGAAATAAAACAAAACCAACTTGAAATTTACCTGAATCTATTTTTTGTTCCATGGATTGCAAAGTCTCATTACCTGGCACAAATTCAATTTGATCACTTGCTTTCAAATCTTCAATTCCTAAAATTGGAGTAAGAATTAGTTCCGTCAATAAATCTGAGTCCAATGATTTCACTGGATGTTCATCTTCAATTAAATAATCGAAAGGCACAAAAAGAAACCATTTATTTTTCAAACAAATATGAATTTGATGATTTTTTACTGGATGGTAGGCACCGTCTAACTGTGTTAAAGTGCCTTGTGCCTTGAGGGCATGCAAAAAACTTTCTTCTCCATAACCATTCAAGGTTTTTACTAAACGGTTAAATTCTAAGATTTCTAATTTATTTTCTTCAACAAAAAAGGAAAGAAAATACTTAGCGCTTTCATTTACGTTACCATTTCTCTTTTCAATCTCATCAAATAATCGCACAGAAGAAGCTGAACGGTGATGACCATCGGCTATATAAATAGATTCTATCGATTCAAAGGCGTTCTTTAAAATCAAACTATTGTTTTCTGACAAAACCCACAACTCATGCTTAATACAATCAGTCGTTGTGAATTCATATTCTGGTCGAGCTTCTGTTAATTGAAAAAGTAATTGTTCAAGTTGTTCATTACCTTGATAAGACAATAAGACAGGCTCCGCATTGAATCCAACAACATCCAAATAATTCGTGAACATGGTTTCACGTGAGGTCAAGGTTGCTTCGTGCTTTTTAATTTTATCCGATTTATATTCTTCAACACTTGCACCAGCAATAATACCAGTGAAAGGATGTCCATTTTTTGTTTGTCTGTAAATATAAATCCTAGCTGTTTCGTCTTGTATTAAAATTCCATTTTCCACAAATTCGTCATAACGCTTTTTGACTTGTTGGAAGCGTTCTATTGAATTTGGTTTTGTTTTAATATCATTCCCAAATTCAGGATTTATAATATGTAAAAATGTAAATGGATTATCTTCCAATTTAGCTTTTAGCACATTCTTTTTGTATGAATAATAAGGTCTTGTTGCAACTAAATGTACTTTATCTCTTACTGGACGAACTGCTTTAAAAGGAGCTATTTCAGCCATACTATTAGAATTTATAACTCAAACCAAAACTTGGTAGAATTGGGAATTGATATATTTCCTCTCCTGTTACACGGTTAACGTAGAAAATATTATTTCTTCCATAAACGTTTGTAACACTTGCAATTAACTCCATTGTCGTTTTGTTTTTAAACTTTATTTGTTTTTTGAAGGTAATATCCAAGCGGTGATAAGCTGGTAATCTTTGGCTATTAAAAGATCCTAGTAGCGTAGCTGTTGATGAAGGATTATTTGTGACGTAATCTGTAGTAACTCCACCTTGGAAAGTTTCAGCTTGATAAAAACCAGCATTTGGTGTAAATGGCAAACCTGAACCAAGGTTCCACCTAACATTAACCTCATAATCTTTTTTCTTACCAAAAAGGTACGAACCGACTAAATTGATGTTATGTCTTCTGTCAAATACAGGGAAATACTCTTGAAAACCATCCCATCGCGTATTTTTCCCAAGAGAATAAACACCCCATAAAAACCAACGGTCT
>CAMDGP010000171.1 GCA_945897765.1 Chitinophaga pinensis | reverse complement strand
GTTTCAATTCACAAGAAAAATGCTAATTTGAATATTGACCATCAAAATGTTAGAATTTCAAAATCGAAACAAGGTAGAATTTTGGAGATTGATTCAAAGAAATTTACAATTCATTATTCCAATAAAAATCAAATTTTAAATAATGATTTGGCTATGCCTTGGGTGGTAACAAAACAATCGCTTTCGAGTGGTGCGCGGATTATTGAGTTGAAGTAATTCCAAGATTATTTCACTATTGACTTTATTCTAAAACTGCAATCTGTAAACGAAATTTGGGAAAAATCCAATTTGATAAGCAATGTTTATACTATTTGTACTTGGATTGAATCGTTCAGCGAAAATATTTTTTCTATTTGTCACATTATTGATATCAAATGACCAAGATTGAGAAATTTTTCGCTTTTTAGAATTCATGGTATAACCCAGTTTTACATCTAAGCGCATAAAATCAGAGTACTTTTCCGAATAAGCATAAACATCACCTTTATTAACTTGAAATTGAACCAATTGAGATAATTCCAAATTTATAGGCGTGTAATATCTTCCTCCGGCATGAGTAAACTTCACATCCAATGCAATCGCATTTCGCTTTCCCTTACCCACTTTGAACTCCTTTCCTATTAGAACATTGTAAACATAACGTCCATTAAAAGCTGTATTTCGCTTAATGCCGTCGGATGCAACATATTTAGATTCATACAATGAGCCAGTGATTAAACCATAAAATCCTTTACTAAAAAAGCGTTCGATTGTAAGTTCAACTCCATAGTTTTCGCCCGTTCCTGCATTTACTAAATCGGTTTTATCGTTCGGAAAGAAGGTCGCACCTGCATTCAACATCGAATAACTTGTCGAATTTTTTTGAACTGGCACCTTGCTCAAATACTGATAATAAATCTCTGTTTTAAATCGCCAACTTTTAAAAGGTAGAATTTCATACCCCATTACGAGTTGCTGACTGCGAGAGAAATCCATTCCTCTATTCAATAGCTGTGCATTTCCTTCACTATCAAAAGATTGGAAAAAATAAGCATCTAATGGTTGCATTTGACTGTGCATCCCGTATCCAAAACTAAGAGTGCTGCTCTTTGAAAATTGGTACTTCACTCCTACCCGAGGTTCAATTGCATACGAATTATTGAGGGTTAAAAGTTGTGTGTGAAGTCCTAGATTGAGGGTTAACTCATTTGTAAAATTGTATTTCGAGTGAACGTAAGCTTGAATTAATCCTGTTTTTTGATTTGTATTCCAATACTCTATCCATTCGACCGAATTTTCTCTGTTACGATAATTCAATTTAATCGATAATAGTTCAGCGATTATTCCTGTTTTAATAAAAAACTTGGCACTAATCTTTGAATTAAAGGAAGAGTTTAAAGTGAAATTTGCGCGTTTTGTCAAATTATCAATAGTGCGTATAGGTTCTTCAACTGGATTTAAACTATCTTGAAGATAACTTGAACCTGCATAATTGACACCAATTACAGTATTTAAAAAAGACTTTTCATTAATGCGAATTACATGTTTCACTCCAAGTAATCCGATTTCACTTGTAAAATAACTATCGCGATTTGGGATTGCAAAAAGATCTGTACTGTCCACTTTATCATGTGTAAAATCAATTCTACTTAACGCTCCAATACCAAAAAATGTAAACTTGCCAATTTTAGTATTTCCTGAATTAATTTTGAATGATAAATCCTGATAATAAGGCGTTGCAGCTGTTCCAATCGGTAAACCAATCGACTGAGCAACACTTGAAAAACCATAGCGATAGGCAACCAAATAAGAAGAAGCATTGTCTTTTTTTATCGGGCCTTCTGTAACCAATTCCAAGCCTGTAAGAACTCCAAATTGAAAAGTATGTTCTCTTTTTTCGCTGTTACCATTTCTTAATCCTAAATCAAAAACACCTGCATTTGCATTACCATATTCCGCAGGAAAGGCAGAAGTCATAAAGTCAGAATTCCTAAGTAAATTGGTATTTATCGCCGAAACAGGTCCTCCAGTAGTTCCAATTGTCGAAAAATGATTTGGGTTTGAAATATTCAAACCTTCAATTCGCCATAAAACACCAACCGGAGAATTTCCTCTGATGACCAAATCATTACGCGTATCGTCAGGAGAACTCACACCTGCGAAATTAGCTGCTAATCGAGCAGGATCTGAGCGTCCACCAGCATAACGATTTACTTCCTCCATTGAAAAAGAACGTCCGCTGACACTCGTCAATTCATTATTTAAGCCGTTCTTTTTAAATTGAACTGTTACTTCCCCAATTTCAGCAATAGATTCTTCTAATTGAATATCCAAAATCGTTTCCTTTCCAGAAGAAACCATGATATTTGAAACAGTTGCTTCTCGGTATCCTGAATAAGAAATTCTTAATGTATATCGACCTGGAGCAACATCGACAATTTTATAATTTCCTTTTGTATCTGTTTTTGTAATTTTTAAAGGGTTAGATTCTAAAATTTGAATCGTTGCTTCAGAAATCATTTGCTGCGATTGTTTGTCCGAAATCGTTCCTTTTATGGTTTGTAAATTTTGTGCGTTATAACATTGATAATTAGCAATCAAAATAATCAATATAATAGCAAAAAATTTATTTAAGGAATTCATAGCACAAATTTGACGTACAAAAGTAACTCCTATTATAGAAATAGCGAACTAATCTTTCAAATGAGGATGTTCCTTTAAAATCGGAGCATTCACTAAATCGAAACTTAAATCTCTTAATTCATTTACTTCCATTTCTTGAATTTGCATAATTGAAATCGGTTGATTTACATACAAACGAGCAACTCCAGGTCTTGCAGGTCCCAGAATTTCAGTTGGATCTGAAAAAAGTTTATAATTATTGGTAAATGTTAATGGAATAATCGGAACATTTAGTGCTTTTGCTAATTTAAATGCCCCATCTTTAAAAGGAACCATTTTCGGACATTGATGATCTGGAATCCCTCCTTCTGGAAATATCACTAATGACCAACCATCTGCAACCGCCTTAGATGCAAGTGTATAACTTCTTCCGGCTTTACTTTTATCTCCTCTGTAAACAGGGATATTTAAATTTTTGAAATAGGTGCTAATAATCGGATAGTTTAAAATTTCACTTTTACCAAGAAAGACGAAAGGATGTTTTGGCAAAATAGAATACATGAAAAAGATGTCTAAATAAGAAGTGTGGTTTGCAATTATAACATAAGGACCGTCAGGTAACTCATTATTTTCTACTGTTTTTATGTGGTAAAAACAAAAAAATCGCATCATCCAACTCCAAAAAATAAACAGATAAAAACTGAATTTTTTCCATTGTGGCCGAAACAAAATAACAAAGAAAAACGGATATAATACAATTGCGAAAAACACAAAAATGACAGCTATATAGAACTTCCAAATCAACCCAAATATTCCAATAATTGTCTTCATAGTCAAATATAGTAATTTCAAAACAGCAGATACTCCTTTGCTTTCATTTGAAATCATTAATTTTGAAAAAAAAGTTTTAAATGGCTCGTATTTTAACAGGAATTCAAAGCACAGGAACTCCACATTTAGGTAATATTTTGGGTGCAATAATTCCTGCAATTAATTTAGCTCAACAACCAGAAAATGAATCATTTTTATTCATTGCAGACTTCCATTCTTTAACTCAAATAAAGGATGGAGAGCAATTGCGTTCAAATACTTATGCAACAGCTGCAACGTGGTTAGCTTTTGGTTTAGATACCAATAAAACTATTTTTTATCGCCAAAGCGATGTGACAGAAGTGACAGAATTGATGTGGTATTTACTTTGTTTTTACCCTTTTAATCGGATGACCTTAGCACATAGTTTCAAGGATAAAGCGGATCGTTTAGATGATGTAAATGGTGGATTATTCACTTACCCAATCCTTATGGCAGCTGATATTTTGCTATATGATGCCGAAATAGTTCCTGTTGGAAAAGACCAAAAACAACACTTAGAAATGGCAGCAGATGTTGCTCGTCGTTTTAATTTACAATATGGAGAAACATTGATTGCGCCTCAAGAAAAAATTCAGGAAGATACGATGTTGATTCCAGGAACCGACGGCGAAAAAATGAGTAAATCAAGAGGGAATTATATCGATATTTTCTTACCAGAAAAAGCCTTGCGTAAACAAGTCATGTCAATCGTTTCAGACAGTACACCGTTGGAAGAACCTAAAAATCCAGATACTTGCCACACGTTTGCACTCTACAATTTATTAGCTTCTGAATCGGAAGTTGAAATAATGCGTGGAAATTATTTGGGTGGAAATTACGGCTATGGTCACGCAAAACAAGCTCTTTACGAATTGATTTTAGTAAAATATGCTGAGCCAAGAAAAAAATTCAACGAATTAATGGCTGATGTTTCTCAGATTGATAAAGCACTTGAAATCGGAGCGCTAAAAGCAAAAGATGTTGCAAAAGAAGTTCTGAAAAGAGTGAGGTCTAAAGTTGGTTATTAAAGATTATTACTAGTTTATTTGATTGCAGATTACAGATTGCAAATTAAATCTGCAATTTGTAATCTTCCAATCTGTAATCCCTTCTCCCCTATCTCAATAAATTCACGTGTCCTAAGTTCTGGAAAATGCGGTAATCATCCCATGAAAATGTCAATTTCCACACGTAAGTTCCATCTTGACATTGGCTATTTCTGTACGTTCCGTCCCAACCTTGATAGATGTTTGTCGTTTCAAAAACCAATTCTCCCCAACGGTCAAAAATTTGCATCGTGTATTTCTTTACGTCCTCAGGACTAGAAAAAACAACATTCCAAACATCATTGACACCATCGCCATCTGGAATAAAAGTATTCGGCACATAATAAAATGGATCGTTGTCGAAAATGATTTGCTGGTAAGCCGTATCTGGGCAATTATCACTCGAAATCGCAATCAAAGTGATCATAAATGTATCCGAAAGATTGGCTGAATAGGTGTAATTTCCTGGCTCAAAATAGTAATGATTCACTGGGTTGTCGCCCATATTCCAAATGTAAAACTCAGCTCCAACACTCTGATTGGTGATGTTCGTTTGGTCGTTTCCAGCAAATAAATACGTTGGGTCGGCTAAAATTCCTGCTGTCGGAGACTGATAAACGGTAATGAAATTATCATACGTCGCAAAGTTCGTACAACCGTTGATGTCTGTCGCTGTCAAGGTTACATCATAAATTCCGCCATCTTGATATATATTCACAACGCTGTCGCACGAAT
>CAMDGP010000170.1 GCA_945897765.1 Chitinophaga pinensis | reverse complement strand
CAATGGGTTTATGACGGATTTGGAATAACTTACACTAATTTAGGAGTTGATTTTGACAGTTATTATTACGAAAGTAATACCTATTTATTAGGAAAAGACGTAGTTCAAATAGGATTGGAAAAAGGAATTTTCGAAAAAGACCCTGACGGTTCGGTTTGGATTGATTTAACACCTGATGGATTGGATAGAAAAATCGTACTTCGTTCTGATGGAACTGCGGTTTACATGACACAAGACATTGGAACAGCAATTCAGCGTGTTAAGGACTTTCCAGATGTTGGAGGGATGGTTTATACCGTTGGAAACGAACAGGATTATCACTTTAAAGTATTGTTTTTAATCCTTCAAAAATTAGGTTTTGATTGGTCGAAAAATCTATTTCACTTATCGTATGGAATGGTAGATTTACCTTCAGGAAAAATGAAAAGCCGTGAAGGAACTGTGGTAGATGCAGATGATTTGATGAATGAAATGACCGATACCGCTCAAAAAATTTCTGAAGAATTAGGGAAATTAGAAGGGTATTCAGATGCTGAAAAAGCCAAGTTGTACACTACGATTGGTATGGGTGCTTTAAAATACTATATTTTAAAAGTCGATCCTAAGAAGAGAATTATGTTTGACCCTGAAGAATCAGTTGATTTTGCTGGAAATACAGGTCCTTTTATTCAATATACGTATGCGAGAATTCAATCTATTATTCGCAAAGCCAACTTCGATTTCACTGAAAAAACAACGATTAAAGTGTTGCATGAAAAGGAAAAAGAATTGGTTAAACAATTGGAATTATATCCTGAGGTAATTCAAAATGCGGCACAAAATCATAGCCCTGCTTTGATTGCGAATTACACCTACGATTTAGTCCGTGAATACAATTCGTTCTATCAAGCGGTGCCTATTTTAGGTTCTAATGATATGTTGGAAAAAGTTTTCCGAGTGCAATTGTCCAAAAAAGTGGCCGACACGATTGCATCGGCCTTTCAACTTTTAGGCATTCAAGTTCCTGAGAGAATGTAATTTTGCCTCTCGGTCACTTTGACGCTTTCTAACTTTATCTTATATTTGCAATTCAATAAAAAGCACTACTATGTTTGATAATTTAAGTGATAAATTAGACAAAGCCTTTCATATCCTAAAAGGACACGGAAAAATTACTGAAATTAATGTTGCAGAAACATTAAAAGAAGTACGTCGTGCACTTTTAGATGCTGACGTTAACTTTAAAATAGCAAAAGATTTTACCACAAGGGTTAAAGACAAAGCCATTGGACAAAATGTATTAACTACATTACAGCCAGGCCAACTTTTAGTAAAATTAGTTAAAGACGAATTAACAGAATTAATGGGTGGGGAAGTTTCTGGAGTCAATCTTTCAGGAAATCCAACTGTAATTTTGATGTCGGGATTACAAGGATCTGGTAAAACCACTTTCTCAGGAAAATTAGCCAATTATCTTAAATCCAAAAAAGCGAAAAATCCACTTTTAGTAGCTTGTGATGTGTATCGCCCTGCAGCAATCAATCAGTTGCACGTGGTGGGATCACAAATTGGGGTGGAAGTTTACTCCGAATTAGGAAACAACAATCCAGTTGAAATTGCACAAAATGCAGTTAAATATGCCAAAGAAAAAGGGTATAATGTTGTCATTGTCGATACCGCCGGACGTCTCGCTGTAGATTCTCAAATGATGGATGAGATTGCTCGTGTTCATAAAGCAATCCAACCTCAAGAAACATTATTTGTGGTGGATGCAATGACGGGTCAGGATGCTGTAAATACAGCAAAAGCCTTCAATGATATTTTGAATTTTGATGGGGTAATACTTACAAAATTAGATGGTGACACACGTGGTGGAGCCGCACTTTCTATAAAATCAGTGGTGAATAAACCAATTAAGTTTGTAGGAACTGGAGAAAAAATGGAAGCAATTGATGTTTTCTATCCAGAGCGTATGGCAGAACGTATCCTTGGAATGGGAGACGTGGTTTCATTAGTAGAAAAAGCACAAGAACAATACAACGAAGAGGAAGCTCGTAAAATCCAAAAGAAAATCGCCAAAAACGAGTTTGGTTTCGATGATTTCTTGACCCAAATTCAGCAAGTTAAAAAAATGGGTAACATGAAAGACCTGGTTGGAATGATTCCAGGTGCCTCAAAAGCTATGAAAGATGTAGAAATTGAAGACGATGCATTCAAACATATTGAAGCTATTATTCATTCAATGACTCCAACGGAAAGATCAAAACCTACAATTATTGATATGAAAAGAAAAACGAGAATTGCAAAAGGATCGGGAACTAAGATTGAGCAAGTGAATCAATTAATGAAACAGTTTGACCAAATGAGCAAAATGATGAAAATGATGCAAGGTCCTGGAGGAAAAAACATGATGAAAATGATGGGCGGAATGAAAGGCGGAATGCAGGGAATGCCTGGAATGCGATAGATAATTAAGTCGAAAGTCTTAATGTCCAAAGTCAAAAAAAACAATAACGTACAACAACTGTTTTAGCTTAATTTTTTCCGTTCTGTCAAGAACTTTAAACTTTAAATCTTAAACTTTACATAACAACAACAACCGTTTAAGTTTTATTTTTTCCGTTCTGTCAAGAACTTTAAACTTTAAACTTTAAACATAATACACAACAACAATGCAACTACTAGACGGAAAAAAAGTTTCTGAAGACATCAAAGTCGAAATCACGGCTGCTGTTCAAAAGATGAAAAACAACAACGAGAAAGTCCCTCATTTAGCGGCAATTATTGTTGGAAATGATGGAGCAAGTTTAACTTATGTAGGAAGTAAAGTGAGGGCTTGTGAAAGAGTAGGCTTTGAATCTACTTTGATTAACCTGCCAAGTACCACTTCTGAAACGGAATTACTTAAAAAAATTAAAGAGTTAAACGAAGACGACAATATCGATGGTTTTATTGTACAGTTGCCTTTGCCAGATCAAATTGACACTCAAAAAGTCCTCATGGCTGTTGATCCAAGTAAGGATGTTGACGGTTTTCACCCAGAGAATTTTGGAAAAATGGCTTTGGATATGACCACTTTTATTCCAGCAACTCCATTCGGAATCCTTGAATTATTAGAACGTTACAATGTTGAAACTAAAGGTAAACATACCGTAGTTATTGGCCGTAGCCACATTGTAGGTCGTCCAATGAGTATTTTGATGGGAAGAAAAGGATTCCCAGGAAATTCTACGGTAACTTTAACCCACAGTTACACTAAAAATATTTCAGAGATTACCATTCAAGCCGATATTATTATCACCGCTTTAGGAGTTCCAAATTACTTAAAAGCAGAAATGGTAAAAGACGGTGCGGTTGTAATAGATGTGGGTATCACTAGAGTAAATGACGAATCTAACGAAAAAGGTTATGTAATTACTGGTGATGTCGATTTTGTAAACGTAAGCAAGAAAGCGTCTTTCATTACTCCCGTTCCTGGTGGAGTAGGACCGATGACAATTGCGATGCTACTGAAAAACACATTATTAGCAAGAGAGCAACGAAAGTTAGCGAAGCAATAATAAAAAAAGCCTTAAACATTGTTTAAGGCTTTTTTTATTAATAATCTCCGGGTTTTTTATATCTCGGATCGTCTCTTTTTATAAATTCTGTTCTTCGTTTTACCGTTTCTATTTTCGGCAAACTCGCTTCTTCGGTTTTACTTGAAGGTTCAATAAGTTGGTTTAATTCCCTGATTTCAGCATCGGTTAAATCTCGATATCTTCCCAAAGGTACATCCAGCGAAATATTTATAATCCGAATACGCTTTAGAGCCACTACTTCGTAACCTAAATATTCCGACATTCTACGAATTTGACGGTTTAAACCTTGCGTTAAAACGATTTTAAAAATAAATTGACTAATTTGTTCGACTTTACATTTTCTAGTTACAGTGTCCAAAATCGGAACTCCATTTCCCATTTTTTTAATGAAATCGGATGTGACAGGTTTGTTTACAGTTACAGTGTATTCTTTTTCGTGATTGTTGCGGGCGCGAAGAATTTTATTGACAATATCACCGTCATTGGTCATAAATATCAATCCTTCGCTTGCTTTGTCTAATCTGCCAATTGGAAAAATTCTTTTTGGATAATTAATGTAATCTACAATATTGTCTCGTACGTCTAAATTGGTTGTACATTCAATTCCTGCAGGTTTATTAAAAGCCAAATAAACTGGTTTTTCACGTTGTTCACGAATCAATTTTCCATCAATTCGAACTTCATCTGTAGGAGAAACTTTCGTGCCTAGTTCTGGAACAACCCCATTTATGGTTACGCGACCTTCGTCAATTAGTTTATCGGCTTCCCTGCGAGAGCAATATCCTGTTTCACCAATAAATTTATTTAGTCGCTTTAGATTTTCTTCCATGCCACAAAGTTAATTAGAAAATCGGTTTGTAGGTAATTTGATAATTAAAAAGAAATGGAAATACTTTTTTAAGATTCCGTGATGAACGAACTTATTTTTTCAAATAATACTTCGTCATTCATACTGTGTCCTAAGCCTTTAGTTTCAATAAATACGGCTTCTTTCCAGGCGTTTGAATTTTTTTTAGCTTCTGCAAATGACACTACGGAATCTTCAATATCGTGTGCAATAAATCCTTTAAGGTTACTTTCATTTGAAAATAAAGGTCCTTCAATTTCTTTGTTGCTGAGGTTAAAATTCTTTAAATAGTAATTTACTAATTCCCCATTGACTTTAGTGTTCAAACCTAAAAGCGAGACATAATTCTCAAAAATTAGTTTAAAATCAGATGGAGCTCCCAAAACTACAATCTTCTCTACATTATTATTTCTATGAATAGTTTGATAATGCAAACACGCTTTTCCGCCTATAGAATGTCCAATTAATATATTAGGATTGTACATTTTTGCTACGTGGTGAATGAATTCAGTGTATTTGTGAGCGTTGAAATCTTTCCCGCTTGATAAACCATGGGCGGGTGCATCAATAGCAACAATAGTATATCCTGATTTTAAAATATAGGGAAGGGCATTTTTCCATCGAGCTGAATTACTTTCCCAACCATGAATTAAAAAAAGCACAGTTTCGTTCCCTTTCCATATATAGGTTTGAATTGTTTTATCTTCAAAATCAAAGGCAACAGCCTCTGCACTTTTAAGAACTTCTGGAATAGCGTCGATTTGGATTTTTCCTTTTCTTGGGGTACTAAAAATAGAGTATGCTTTTTGAACTGCTTTTTTGGGAGAGACAAAACTTAGCACATTGATATAAAATCCAATTGATTTTGCGAGAAGTAGGTATTTCAATTTATTCATA
>CAMDGP010000169.1 GCA_945897765.1 Chitinophaga pinensis | reverse complement strand
GTCTTGTACTTTTTTACTTTTGTATCTTCCGTCCCATCTGAAATTCATGTCTTCTGTGTAATAAACGGATTGTCCCCAACGGTTAAAAACTTCCAATTTTATCCAAGCCACACCGATAAAACTTCCTAAGAAGAAATTGTTAAATCGGTCATCATCAGGAATGAATGTATTTGGAATATAAATGTACAATTCCTCTTTAATAATAATTTGCTTTCTTATCGTGTCTTTACAGCCTTTCGCATCTTCGGCAATCAAGGTAATATAATAAACACCAGCGGTATCAAAAGTATGATTGGCATGCATTTCAGCAGAAGAACCACCGTCGCTAAAAAGCCATTGATAATCAACTGCATTTACGGATGTATTTTGAAAAGAAATAGGCAAATCCTCATTTAAAGTTTGACTTAAAATATTAAAATCTGCTATTGGTCTAACTACTGTAATTGGTGCAAAACCAGAAACTGTAAACGTGTTACAACCATCGGAAACTTTAACTTCATAATAACCAGAAAAATAAGGTCGAACCCAAGTTGAAGTTGTTGTTGCGCCATTATGTATCCATAAATACGTGTAATTTCCAACCCCACCAGAGGCCGCAACGTAAATCATTGCACTATCTCCCGGACAAATTTCTAGCGGTGGATTTACGGTTACCAATAAAGGTGGCGCTGTAATCGTATAAATGATTGTATCCGAAATCGAGGAACCACAATCATCACTAACTGTTACAGCATAAATAGCTGTAGCAGCAGGGCTTACAGTTAATGAATTCGTTGTACTAAGAGTGGCCCCATTTACAATTCGCCAACTATAGGTGTATATGCCTGTTCCTCCCGATACATTCGCAGTAAATGTTTGTGTAATAAAGGGACAAATTTCTGTGATATCAGGAATTGGTGTTATTACAAGTGGTGTATAAACTGGTACTTGAACAAAAACAGTATCATAAACATCGGTTCCGAGACAAGCATCATTTACAATAATTGAATAATTTCCTGAAGCACTTGGTGCAATACTAATTCCTGAAGTGGTTGCACCTGTATTCCATAAATAGGTGTAAGGATTGATTCCTCCGGTTACGGTTGTATTTAATTGAATATTTTCCCCCGGACAAGAAACAGATGGATTGGAAATGTTTACTTGAGGAGCTTCAATATCTTGTATGAGTAAATTTACACCAATCGGGGTAATATTTCCACAAGGGTCGGAAATTTGAAATGCAAGATTAATAGTTTCTGATCCTTCAGCGACATTATCAAAAATTGCATCCAATGAAAAAGTTATGGTTGCTTGACCCGGGTTGAAAGTAACTGAATTTGGAATTGTGGTGTAATCAACGCCGTTGGTTGCGGTTCCAGCTATTACAATAGGAATTGTCAATGAAGTTTGTAAATTAGATTCTCTAGTTAAAGTAACGGTAGCTGAAACGCATCCTTCTGCCATCCAATCGGGGTTGGTATAAAATTGTTGATTAATTGCATGAGTAACACTAATTGGTGTTTCAGAAGATAAACTGTTTGCTTCCAAGAAAATTCCTGAATCCCATTGCCCATCACCTACGTCAGCTACTGCGATTACCAAGTGGTAGGTTTGACCACATTGTACGCGCGAAACGGCTTCAAGTACATCTGTGAAACCATCATATTGAATATAAAATGGATTGTTGTTGTAAGGTGCACCATTTCCATCTCCATTAAAATTGAAGAATTGTGAATTAGTTATAGTGTTAACATTATTGATTGATACAATACTTCCGTTAGTTGGAAGCCTTGCTATATTTTGCATTCCAGTAATTCCAGGGCCAGAAATAAAGAATCCAAAAACGTCATTGTAGCTAGAATTATTTGGCGGTGCAAATTCTGGATATTCATCGGAACCGAAAACATATTTGAAGCGAACAGTGTCTGAAAATGGTATAAAATCAAATTCTAAAATGCCAGCGTTAAAGGTTTGAGTCCCTCCAATTAAGTTTGATAAAACGGTTGAACCTCCAGTATTATTATCCATGCCGCAACCAGCCTGATTGTTTGGGCCATGAGGACCATTACCATTATTGATTACAGTTCCGGTTGTTAACACTATTCCTTGGTCAATTCCAAGATTAGTATTTGTAGCAGAAAAAGAAGCAATCGCCGAAGGACTTCCGTTGTACATTATGTTTGAAACTAAAACTCCAGGTCCTAACAAAACGTTTTCCACTAAGGCTTGCGGACTTTGTCCTGTATTAGTTGTTAGTTGTGACAAGGCAGGGAAGGTAAAAACCAGTCCAAAAAAAGCAATGATATATGTAAATAACTTCCTCACAATTCCTTGCTGTTTAACGGATAAAATCAGAAAACGTTGTGATTTTTACTAAAATTAAGGATTTTTTGTGAAATAAAAAAAGACTGCCCTTTTGAGACAGTCTTCAATCTGAATTTTTAAACGTATTATTTTCTAATAAATATCGGTTTGATTGTATTCCAAACTACGATTGGGAAAAAATGCATTGGAATTGCAAAACCATAAATCAAATAGTAAAAACTTTCATCATCGTTATCAGGTAAGGTTGCTTTAAAAACTCCCAAGATACTTGCAAAACTGATGATTGCAAATAAGAAACCAAAGATGATATCACCGATTTTTGGCAATAATTTCACAAAAAGAGCATGACCAGCAGATGCTAAAATACAACCCATGAAGCATGAAATAAACATAGAGCTTGGTGGAATAAATCCGCTGTAATCTATGACAGTTAATTCTTGATAAACTGAGGCATATAAATAACAGCCAAAGCCAGATAAAGCTCCAGAAATAAGTGCAAGTAAGGTATATTTTATTATCATTTTTTATTTATTTAAAACTGCTGGTATTGTTGCAACGATTTTTAAAGTTTCGGCTACATCATTTCCTTTTTTACCAACTCCGAATTCTGTTCTATCAACACTGAATTTACCTACAAATGTGGCTTTATTTCCCTTTTTAACACATGTAAAAAGAACAGAGCAATCTTTCTTCACTCCATGAATTTCTAGTTTGCCAATTGCTTTATACCCAGCATCTGTTTTTTCAATTTTTGAAGAAACGAACTCAATAGTTGGATACTTGTCAGCGTCAAACCATTCTTCACCTTTCGCATGTTTGTTTTGTATACCGTTTCCTGTACTAATTGATTCAACCTTTATTTTTAAGTCGAATTTTGAACTCGAAAGTTTAGTCGCATCAAAAATAATACTTCCAGACATTTCTTTAAAAACACCACTTACATCTTTGTTTGAAAAAGCAATATTGTAATTTTCAGAAATCTTCCAATTTTGTGCTTGAACGGTTCCAACTGTTAAAAGCAGAACTAAAAAAGCAACTATTTTTAATACTTTCATCTTTCGCGATTTCTTACTATTAGTTTTTAGATACTTCTAAATCAGCATTTAAGTATACTTCGTCAGCAACCACTGTGTTTGGCATTGTTGCACCAACTCCATATTCTGATCTTTTAACCATTCCTGTGATTTTCAATCCAGCTAAATCTGCTCCAGCTCTGTTTTTAGTTGTCCCTTTGTGAACACCTGCTAAAACAACTGTTTTTGTAACACCGTGCATTGTGAAATTTCCTGTGATAACATAGTTGTTTCCTTTTGCTTTCTTCACAGACGTACTTTTGAAAGTGATTGTTGAATATTTTTCAGCATCAAAGAAATCAGCAGAACGTAAATGATCATCACGCATTGAAAGGTAAGTATTGACTGTTTTTGCTTCAGCTGTTAATTCGATTGTTGCACCTGAAAAATCTGCATTTGGAGTAGTGATTTTCACATCAAATTTGTCGAATTGACCAACCGTTTCAGAAATCCCCATGTGTTTTACAGTAAAACCTAAACGTGAGTGACCTGCGTCCAAAGACCAACTTCCTACCTCTAATACAACAAATGAAACTAATGCAAATGCTGCGGATAATGTGATAAGTAATTTTTTCATGTTTTTATTTTTTTTTATTAAACAATTATTTGACTGCAAAGTTGTAAATTCTTTACGATTTGATTAGTTGACATAAGTTAAGAAGTTTTAAAAACCCAATTTTTCTTCCGAAAATCTAACAAATGTTAAATGATAAAACAGAAATGTAATGAATGAAAGAATGCAACGTTAATAGTTTTAAAGACATCCTTTTTTTGGATTCTTTGTTCATAATAAGTAGTTTAGGTTGGTTGAAAGAGGAGTGAAAGCTCCTCTTTTTTTTGTGAAATAAGCAAAACTCTTTTCAATTTTATCCGTTTGAATTAATAGATGAAAAAAAACTGTGTGATAATTGGATGTGGCTGGTTAGGTCAACCTTTGGGAAGTGAAATCGTTAAACTTGGATTTACTGTTTATGGTGGAACGAGAAATGCTGAAAAATTTCCAGCTTTGACTCAATATGGAATAAAAGGTTTCCAGCTTGATTTTAACGAACAAGAAATTTCATTAGACCTTAGCATAGAACAAATTCAAACTACTTCAGTAGTAATTTTTTCAATTCCACCAACTGGATTTTCATATTATGCGGAAAGCCTTTTAACGATTGCAAGATTGTTCCCGCAAGAAACACATATTATTTTTTCAAGTTCAACAGGAGTTTACAAAGAAGTAAATGAAATCGTCGATGAAAATTCAGATTTGGATGAAAATCATGCTGTGACGAAAGCTGAAAATTTACTACTAAAGAACTTTAAAGAACGATTGACCATACTTCGATTGGCAGGTTTAATTGGAGAAAATCGTCATCCAGTGAAGTACTTCTTGAATAAACAAAACATTCCAAATGGTTTAGCGCCAGTTAATTTGATTCAATTAACTGATGTCATTCCAGCTTTTTTGACTGTAATTCAAGAAAAAAAAGTCAATCAGATTTACAATATTTGTTCACCTCAACATCCTACAAGAATGAACTATTACGGTGAAATTGCACAGCAAAAATTTGGAGTTGAACTTTCTTTTCTAGCTGAAGGCAATGGAAAAATCATTGATGGCTCAAAAATTGTTAAAGAATCAGGTTTTCAGTACAATACCACTATTTTTGAGGTTTGACGAAAATCAATTGACACAACATTTGAACTAACTTTGCGTCTTCTATCCACGATGAAATATTTATGCGTCCTTTTATTGTTTATATTGAGTTTTCAATCGAAGGCTTCGCATATCATTGGGGGAGATATTTATTACGATTATTTAGGCAACAATCAATATCGTTTTTTCATTACACTTTACCGCGATTGCAACTCCAATGGTGCGGATTATGACAATCCTTTAGCACTTGCTATTTATCGCTCAAACGGACAATTATTTCAAAACATCGATG
>CAMDGP010000168.1 GCA_945897765.1 Chitinophaga pinensis | reverse complement strand
TTGTTTGTGGTTACCTTAACGGAACTACTTATCTTAAAGTTACAATTTTTTTTAAAATAATGTGTTATCATTGATAGAATGTTGAAAATAAAATCCGATGGCTGCTTGCGAATTAATAGTTTAATACTGTTTTTTTTAATGCAGTTATTCTTTTCAACTAGTGATGCACAAACGATTTCCGTAAATTTCAATGTCCTAGATTCTAGCGAATTATCAACTTCAAAATATTTTAAAAAAGAACAACTAAAATCTTCCTTTGAATTAGAAAATTTACTTCGCAAGAAAAGAATTGAATGGATTGATAAAGGATTTTTTCTCGTCTCATTTGAAGCTAAAAAGCAAACAGAAAGTCAATTTACTGTGCAAGTTGAATTGGGTAGAAAGTTTAAAAAAATAACTGTTGAGCTTGAAGAAAAAGATCGTTGGCAATTAAGAAAATTCAATGTACAGCTTGTAAAAATCAAATCAAACTATTCAGCAAGTGAATTTTCATTCTTACTTAAAAACAGTTTAAACGCTTTTTTAAATAATGGATATCCTTTTGTTGCAATTTCGTTTGAAAATCTGGAAATTGTTGAAAATGAAATTTCACTCCGACTAAAATTTGATCGCGGAATGATTTTTCGCTGGACAGAAATTCACATCAAAGGCGATTCAAGTATTTCTGTAAATGCCATTGAAAATATCATAGGAATCAAAAAAGGTGATTATTTCAACGAATCTTTGCTCGAACAAGTTGACAAACGCATTGAACAAGTTTCTTTCTTAAAAAAGATCAAAGCTTCTGAATTACTATTTACCGAAAAAGGCGTGGAACTTTTTGTTTATTTACAAAGTCAAAAAATAAGTTCTGTTCAAGGCGCAATCGGACTTCAACCCAATCCAATCAATCAAACACTTGTGCTCACAGGCGACTTACAGATGAAATTGGCGAACGTTTTTAAAAAAGCAGAATTATTAGATTTAAGTTGGCGAAGCATTCAACCACAAACACAAGCCTTGAATTTTATGTTCATTTATCCTTATTTGTTTAAGTCGCCATTTGGAATCGATGCCCGTTTTAATTTATACAAACGCGATTCCACTTTTTTAGACCTAAAATCTGCTTTAGGAGTGGTTTACACGCTCAAAAATGGCAGTCAATTTAAAGCTTCCTATCAATTATTGGCGTCCAATTTATTATTTGCTTCAGCAAGTTCAAGCCAGTTTACCAACTTAGCAACCGTTCGAACCAATGCGTATGGACTTTCTTACACACTTCGAAAATTAGATTATATTCCCAATCCAAGCAAAGGTAGATTCTTAAACATTGAAACATACATCGGTTCACGAATAGCAACAAAAGATTCAATTTCAGAAAAGAAAAATGTCGCACGAGCAAGTATTCAATTTGACAACTACTTTTCTTTAGCCAAAAGACATGTGTTAAAATTGAGCGCTGGTTTTGAAACGTATTATGCGCCAAAAGTTTTTCAAAATGAATTGTATCGCTTTGGAGGATTAAATTCCTTGCGAGGTTTTAATGAAGACGAATTATTTGCTTCAACCAAGTTAAGTTACACCTTTGAATACCGTTTTTTGGTCGACAGAAATTCAAATGCCTTTCTATTTTTTGAGCAAGCAGTTTATGAAAATAATTCCAGCAACTATTTAAAAGATAACCCATTCGGAGTTGGAACAGGTTTTTCCTTTGGAACGAAATTGGGGATTTTCACTATTTCATATGCAGTTGGAAAACAATTAACGAATCCATTTGATTTTAGATTAAGTAAAATACATTTTGGTTATACAGCATATTTTTGATTCTTTATTTTTTACCCAAAGTCTATATTTAGTTTTGATTCTTGATTTTTAGCAGTATTCAAGTTAAAATCACAACTTTTGGTTTAATCACAACTGTAATTACATTTGGAATCAGAAATTTTGTTGGTGTTTCTTTTGTTGGTTGATAACTTTGAAATTTTTAACTTTCAATTATTTATAAAAGTGTTTTATCCAAAGAAATTTAAAAGTACTACATTCGTTATTGAAAATATACATGCATTATGAACTATCCATATCAAATTAAATCTGTTGAAGATTACGAGAATCAATATGCAAGAAGCGTGGAAAATCCAGAACAATTTTGGGCTGAAATAGCAGAAACGTTTACTTGGAAAAAGAAATGGGACAAAGTTTTAGAATGGAATTTCATAGAACCTTCAATAAACTGGTTTCAAGGTGGAACTTTAAATATCACCGAAAATTGTATTGACCGTCATTTGGAAGCGAATGGAAATACGCCTGCAATCATTTGGGAATCTAATAATCCAGATGAACATCACCGTGTTTTGACCTATAAAGAATTGCATTTTAAAGTGGTTCAATTTGCGAATGTATTGAAAAACAATGGCGTTGATAAAGGAGATCGCGTTTGCTTGTACATGGGAATGATTCCTGAATTGGCAATCGCTGCTTTGGCTTGTGCTCGTATTGGTGCAATTCATTCGGTGATTTTTGGTGGATTTTCTGCTCAAGCTATTGCTGATAGATTAGATGATGCAAAAGCTGAATTCATTGTAACTTGCGATGGCGCGTACCGTGGAGCAAAAGATATTCCGTTAAAAAGTGTGATTGATGACGCTTTAGTTGGAAATAAAACGATTAAAAAGGTAATTGTTTGCACACGAACACGCACTCCTGTGAGTATGATTAAAGGTCGCGATGTTTGGTGGGAAGATGAAATCAAAAAAGTGGAAACCTTAGGAAATCCGGATTGTCCAGCGGTTGAAATGGACGCTGAAGCTATTTTATTCATTCTTTACACATCAGGTTCAACTGGAAAACCGAAAGGCGTGGTGCATACCGTTGCTGGTTATATGATTTGGGCAAATTACACTTTTATAAATGCGTTCCAGTACCAACAAGGTCAAATTCATTTTTGTACTGCGGATATTGGCTGGATTACTGGTCATAGCTATATTATGTATGGACCTTTGAGCGCTGGAGGAACTTCCTTAATGTTTGAAGGCGTTCCAACTTGGCCAGATGCTGGAAGATTTTGGGAAATCGTTGAGAAATTCAAAGTTGATATTTTATACACGGCTCCAACAGCAATTCGTAGTTTGATGGGCTTTGGTTTGGAATATGTGAATGGTAAAGATTTAAGCTCGTTAAAAGTGCTTGGAACGGTTGGAGAACCAATAAATGAAGAAGCTTGGCATTGGTATGATCAGAACATTGGAAAGGGAAATTGTCCAATTGTGGATACTTGGTGGCAAACAGAAACGGGTGGGGTGATGATTACAAATATCGCGGGCGTTACTCCAAGCAAGCCATCTTATGCAACTTTGCCTTTACCTGGAATTCAGCCGTGTTTGGTGGATGAAAACGGAATTGAAATTGAAGGAAATGGAGTAAACGGAAATTTATGCATTAAGTTTCCTTGGCCAGGCATTATTCGCACAACCTACAATGACCACGAACGTTGCCGCTTGACGTATTTTTCAACTTATGAAGATAAATACTTTACAGGTGACGGTTGCATGCGCGATGAAGATGGCGATTATCGAATTACGGGTAGGGTAGATGATGTATTGAATGTAAGTGGTCACCGAATTGGAACTGCTGAAGTTGAAAATGCAATTAATATGCATGCTGGTGTGATTGAAAGTGCTGTAGTTGGTTATCCGCATGATATCAAAGGACAAGGAATTTACGCGTATGTGATTTACAACAGCTCACATGGTGATTTCAATTTGTCGAAACAAGATATTATTCAAACGGTTTCAAGAATCATTGGTCCAATTGCAAAACCTGACAAAATTCAGTTTGTACCTGGTTTACCGAAAACACGCTCTGGAAAAATTATGCGTCGTATTTTGCGTAAAATTGCAGAAGGTGAAACTTCAAATTTAGGTGATACAAGTACGTTGTTAGATCCGAGTTTGGTTGAAGTAATTATTGAGGGAGCTTTTTAAATGTAGAATTCAGAATGTAGAATGTAAAATTGAAAAACAGAAAGTGAAAAGTTAAGAGTGAAAATTCTTGAATAATTTGTTATTGCAAAGTGATTAGTTGAAAGTTAGAAATATAAATGGACGTTTCAATATTAAATCGAAAAGAAATGAAGATTAGCGTACTGAAAGAAAAAGACTGCAAGGTTGTGAATTGGGCAAATGGAACGAGCACAGAACTCTTTGTTTTTCCAGCAGATGGAAATTTTCAAACGCGCGATTTTACATTTCGAATTAGTACAGCGACTGTAGAAGCGGAAGAAACGACCTTTTCTGATTTTTTTAGTTTGACACGCATCTTGATGATTTTGGAAGGAAACATAAACCTCATTCACGAAGGTCGTTATACCAAACAATTGGCTCCGTTTGATCAAGACACTTTCGACGGCTCTTGGCCAACAAAAAGTCAAGGGAAAGTGCGCGATTTTAACGTGATGTTTAAAGAAAATGTGGAGGGAAAAGTAGCACATTTTGCAATGAACGCTGGAGAATCGGAATTATTTTCACTTTTTGGAACGCATGATTTTTTCTTCGTTCAAAATGGATTTTTTCGTTTCACAGACTTGGAGTTGCAAAAGAATGACTTGTTAATTATCGACCGAGAAGAAACAGAATCAATTGACTTAGAATGCCTTGAAGCAGGAGATTTAGTGAAGGTGGAGATTCTACTTAAATGAATTTTATGAAAATATTAAGTTTATTCTGACTGCTGTTTTTTTCTTTTCGTTTCTTGTTCTCAGTCTCTCATTATCAAATAGTTACTCTTAAATCCAAAAATAAAACTTGTAACGATCCCCATTTTTGATTCGACAGAAAATAGATTCCTGCTGGAAAATCCAGTTGTGATAGAATTTTACCTGATGAAATTGTTTTTTTAAGCAATTCTTTACCGGAAAGAAGTATTGAAAATTATGCAAGAAGCTTAAAACCAGTGTAAATCCAATCTCTTATTCAAAAATCAATTCATCCGCAAAAACCCACGTTTTATTGCCTTTTCCAAGGTGCCAATTTGGACAGAAACCAGGGTTTTTAATAGTGTATCGAATGGCTTTGATAGCTTCGTTTTCTATTTTAGTGGTGAATGCAAACGTTTTTGGATTTTCATCGCTTGGACTTGCTGCTGGAATTAAAATACTTGGAATAGCTTGAAAATTTGTACCATCTTTTGAAATTTCTATTTGAATTTCAGAAGGAAGGAAAATCCAAGATTTCTGATCGCGAATAAAGGAAGCACCAATTTCTTTGATTGTTTTTAACGAATCAAAAGTGATTATTGCCTTCACATCTTGACTATTAAATCCTTGCCAATCGCCCGTTCTAAATTCTTTGCCTCCACGAACACCAT
>CAMDGP010000167.1 GCA_945897765.1 Chitinophaga pinensis | reverse complement strand
ACGGAACAATGTAGTAACAGGTAATTTTTTCTTTCTATCAATGTACGCATACATGATATTATTGATATCCGTTGCGAATTCAATCCAAGAACCTTTGAAAGGAATGATCCTTGCTGAATACAATTTTGTACCATTAGCATGACGGCTTTGCCCGAAGAAAACACCTGGTGATCTGTGTAGCTGGGAAACGATTACACGCTCTGCACCATTTACAACAAACGAACCTTTTGGTGTCATATAAGGAATTGTACCTAAATAAACATCCTGAACGATTGTTTCAAAATCTTCATGTTCTGGATCAGTACAATATAATTTTAATTTAGCTTTTAGGGGAACGCTGTAAGTTAAACCTCTTTCTATACATTCCTCAATTGAATATCTTGGTGGATCAATAAAATAATCCAAGAATTCCAATACGAATTGGTTACGAGTATCTGTGATAGGAAAGTTTTCTGCAAAAACTTTGAAAAGTCCTTCACTATCTCTGTTCTCAGGAGTAGTTTCTAACTGAAAAAACTCTCTAAAAGATTTTAACTGAATCTCCAGAAAATCTGGGTATTCAAATTGATTTTTGCTTGAAGCAAAATTAATTCGGGTTGAATTATTTGATGTTGCCAAGGCTTTATTTTTTTAGGTTATTGTAATCTTTGTAACTAGCAAAATGCTTAAAAACAGAACAAGGCATCCGCAAAATTGCGATGCCTGTTCTGTGTATGAAGAGGTAAATTACTTAACTTCTACTTCTGCTCCAGCTTCTTCAAGCGACTTTTTAAGTCCTTCAGCTTCGTCTTTAGATACTGCTTCTTTCAATACAGAAGGAGCCGCGTCAACTAGATCTTTAGATTCTTTCAAACCGTTACCAGTTAATTCTTTTACAAGTTTAACAACAGCAAGTTTGTTAGGACCACCAGCTTTAAGAATTACGTTGAATTCTGTTTGCTCTACTACTTCTTCAGCAGCTGCAGCTCCACCTGCCATCATAACCGGTGCTGCAGCAGCTGGTTCGATTCCGTACTCATCTTTAAGAATTGTTGCCAACTCATTTACTTCTTTAACCGTTAGGTTTACTAATGTTTCTGCAATTTGCTTTAAATCAGCCATTTTATTTTATTTTAAAAAGGGTTTAATAATAATTTATGCTCTTTCTTCGAGCGTTTTAAGGATACCTGCAATTTTACTTCCAGCTCCTATAAGACCAGACAATACATTCTTAGCAGGACTTTGTAACAATCCAATGATTTCACCAACCAATTCTTCTTTGCTTTTTAAGTTTTCAAGAACAACTAATTGATTGTCACCGATAAATACAGCTTCGTCAATGTAAGCACCCTTCAAAATTGGTTTAGCATTTTTCTTACGAAAATCTGCTATTAATTTTGCTGGAGCATTAGCAACTTCACTGAACATTACTGAAGTAGAACCTTTCAATGTATCTTTCAATCCACCGAAATCTTTTCCTTCAACACGATCCATTGCTTTTTCTAACAAAGCGTTTTTAACTACACGTAATTGAATGTTTGATTGAAAACATCTTCTTCTTAGTGAGTTAATAGTCTCTACTGTTAATTCTGCAGTGTCTGTTAAATAAACAATATTGTTTGCTGTTAAATCAGCTGCCAAATCGTCTATGTATTTTGCTTTTTCTTCTCTTGTCATTTTCTTAAGTATTAAGCATTAACAGACTTAGCGTCAATTTGAATACCAGGACTCATTGTTGCGCTTAGATAAACACTTTTGATGTAAGTTCCTTTTGCCGCTGATGGTTTCAACTTAATCAATGTTTGAATCAATTCTTGAGCATTCTCACGAATTTTTTCTCCATCAAAACTTGTTTTACCAACAGAAGAGTGAATGATACCGTATTTATCAACTTTAAAGTCAATTTTACCTGCTTTCACTTCTTGAACTGCTTTACCAACCTCCATTGTAACTGTTCCTGTTTTTGGATTTGGCATTAAACCACGAGGTCCTAAAATACGACCTAATGCTCCAACTTTACCCATTACAGATGGCATCGTTATAATTACGTCAACTGATGTCCATCCTGCTTTTATTTTAGCAATATAGTCATCTAGACCAACGAAATCAGCACCTGCTTCGATTGCTTCAGCTTCTTTGTCTGGCGTACACAAAACAAGAACCTTTACATCTTTACCAGTACCGTGTGGAAGTGCAACTGTACCTCTTACCATTTGATTTGCTTTTCTAGGATCTACTCCTAAACGTACACAAATATCAACGGAAGCATCAAATTTAGTGGTTGAAATACCTTTAACCAAATCACATGCTTCTGTTAGAGTGTAAGCTTTTGACAAATCAAATTTTGCCAAAATCTCTTTTCTTTTCTTTGAAACTCTTTTCATACCACTAAATTATTTGGATTTTGGTGCTTCACCACCTTTAACTGTTACTCCCATACTTCTTGCAGTACCTGCAACCATACGCATTGCTGCGTCAACTGTAAAACAATTCAAATCAGGAAGTTTCTCCTCTGCAATCAGACGAACTTGATCCCACGAAATGGCACCAACTTTTACTCTGTTTGGCTCAGATGAACCTTTTTTGATTTTAGTATGTTCAATAATTTGAACAGCTGCCGGGGGAGTTTTTAATACAAAATCAAATGATTTATCACCGTAAACAGTGATAACAACTGGAACAACTTTCCCCATTTTGTCTTGCGTTCTAGCATTAAACTGCTTGCAAAACTCCATGATGTTCACCCCTTTTGCTCCTAATGCAGGTCCAATCGGTGGAGATGGGTTAGCTGCACCACCTTTGACCTGTAATTTGATCAATGCTGCTACTTCTTTAGCCATATATATAAATTTGTGTAGTCAAACGTGAGTAATTAATGGGAAGCTTTAATCATCTTTCTCACTCCTACGGGTTAATACAATTTTATCCTTCTTTCTCTACTTGCATGTAACTTAACTCAAGAAGATTTTTTCTTCCAAAAATTTTAACCATAACTTTTAGTTTCTTTTTATCTTCATTGATTTCGTCAATTACACCTGAGAAGTTATTAAATGGTCCGTCGATAACTTTAACAGATTCTCCAATAACAAAAGGGATTTTTTGTTCTTCTTGGTTTTCAGCAAGCTCGTCTACTTTTCCAAGTATTCTATTCACTTCAGATAAACGCATAGGAACAGGTTCTCCTCCTTTTACGGCTCCTAAAAAACCGATAACATTTGGGATTCCTTTTATAACGTGCGAAACTTCACCCACAAGGGCAGCTTCAATTAAAACATAGCCTGGTAAAAAAGCTTTTTCTTTATTTACTTTTTTTCCATTTTGAATTTTGAAAACTTTCTCCGTAGGAATTAAAACCTGATTTACGTAGTCGTTTAACTTCATTCTAGTGATTTCCAACTCAAGGTATTCCTTCACTTTCTTTTCTTTCCCGCTTACAGCGCGAACGACATACCATTTTTTAACTATTTCTCCCATTTGTTATTGTTAGAAAGTTCCGTAAATAAATCCAATTAGTCCTTTCCAAAGTGAATCAGCTTCACCTGAAATACCAAAGATATAATCCATTAAGAATATAACAAGGGAGATCAATACAGAGGATACAACTACAAGAATTGTATTGTTTTGTAACTCTTTCCATGTAGGCCAAGTAACATTGTGAACCATTTCATGGTATGTATCTTGGAAATATGTTCTAATTTTTGACACGTACTTTATATTATATTGTGCACGGGCGGTAGGACTTGAACCCACGACCAATGGTTTTGGAAACCACCACTCTACCAACTGAGCTACACCCGTTTAAAAAGGGGAGTTCGATTAAAACTCCCCTCATTTAACTATATGTTTTTTAACCTTATGCTACGATTTCAGTAACCTGACCAGCGCCTACAGTTCTACCACCTTCACGGATAGCGAAACGTAAACCTTTATCCATTGCAACCGGAACGATCAATTTAACATTGATTGTTACGTTATCACCTGGCATAACCATTTCACGACCATCTGTTAAAAAGATTTCTCCTGTAACGTCAGTTGTACGGAAATAGAATTGAGGACGATATTTGTTATGGAATGGTGTGTGACGACCACCTTCTTCTTTTTTCAAAACGTAGATTTCAGCTTTGAATTCTTGGTGAGGTTTAACTGATCCTGGTTTACAAATAACCATTCCACGTTTGATTTGAGTTTTTTCAATACCTCTTAATAATAAACCAACGTTGTCTCCTGCTTCACCACGGTCAAGGATTTTGCGGAACATCTCAACACCTGTTACAGTAGAAGTCAATTTCAAGTCACCCATTCCTAAGATTTCAACACCTTCTCCAGAATTGATGACACCTGTTTCGATACGTCCTGTTGCAACTGTACCACGACCTGTAATCGTAAATACGTCTTCAACTGGCATTAAGAAAGGTTTATCAACATCACGTGGAGGAAGTTCGATGTATGTATCAACAGCTTCCATTAAGTCTTCAACTGTTTTTACCCATTTTTCTTCACCATTCAATGCTCCTAAAGCAGAACCTTGAATAACTGGAGCGTTGTCACCATCATAGCTGTAGAAAGAAAGTAATTCACGTACTTCCATTTCAACTAACTCTAATAATTCTTCATCATCAACCATATCCACTTTGTTCATGAATACAACCAAACGAGGAACACCAACTTGTTTTCCTAATAGGATGTGCTCACGTGTTTGTGGCATTGGTCCGTCTGTTGCAGCAACAACTAAAATAGCACCGTCCATTTGAGCAGCACCTGTAACCATATTCTTTACGTAATCCGCGTGACCTGGACAGTCAACGTGAGCGTAATGACGGTTAACCGTTTCATACTCAATGTGAGATGTATTAATAGTGATACCACGTTCTTTTTCTTCAGGAGCGTTGTCGATTGAAGAGAAATCACGAACTTTTGCTAATCCTTTAGAAGCTAATACGCTTGAGATAGCTGCTGTTAACGTAGTTTTACCGTGGTCAACGTGCCCGATAGTACCAATGTTAACGTGCGGTTTGGAACGGTCAAAATTTTCCTTAGCCATTTTTGTTATTTGTTACTTAGTTAATAATATACTTATTCTTATAATAGATCCGTTGTTCGGATATACTCATTTTCTATCTTGAGCCAATGACGAGATTTGAACTCGTGGCCTCTTCCTTACCAAGGAAGCGCTCTACCCCTGAGCTACACCGGCGCTCAATTTTATTTTGAAAGTGAGCGGGAGACGAGACTCGAACTCGCGACGTTCAGCTTGGAAGGCTGAAGCTCTACCAACTGAGCTACTCCCGCTTTTGAAAATTTTCTGTGGGGAGAGCAGGATTCGAACCTGCGAAGGTGTAACCAGCAGATTTACAGTCTGCCCT
>CAMDGP010000166.1 GCA_945897765.1 Chitinophaga pinensis | reverse complement strand
CATTTCAGGTGTGATATATTCTCTATAAATCATTTGATTAACCACATGCGAAGCATTTCTCCAAGAACGAATTAATTCTAGGTCATCTTCTGTCAATCGAATCAATCGCACGTCAAATTGTTCCAGTATCAACATTCTTTATCGGAAATATGGTAGGTAGGTGCATTGTTTAGATTCGTCAAAATCGCTCGCATGTATTGGGCAATTACACCGATGCAAAAAATGATTAACCCCGTTGAAAATAAAACACTTACGATTAAAGACGTATAACCTTTAATTTCAATTTTGTCAATTAAATATTTGCGAAGGAAGAAAATACCGATTAGAAAATTAATTGCCGCAAGTGTGAAACCTGTGAGTGTTACTGCCTTCAAAGGAATTGCTGTTGAGTACATTACGACGTTTGCAGTAGTTTTAATCAAGCCTTTTGTTTTATAGCGTGATTTTCTCAAAGCAGAAGGATTGTTTGTAACTGTTACAAATTCAACTTCGTGCGTGTACCACAATAAAAATTCATCAATAAAAACAAATTGTTTGTGGCTCTCAGCTAATTTCTGTGCAATTTCCCCTTCAATCAAACGAAAACTGCTTCCACGTCCTTTTTTTGCTCCTTCCAATTTAGAGATACGTTTGTAAATACCCTTTAAAAGTCGTTTAAATACAGACTCCTTTTGTTGGTATTCACCATAAACCACTTTCGCATTCGTGGCTTCTTGTTTGTCAATTAACTTTTGAAATTCAGCAGGTAAAACTTCCAAATCGTCATCGAGCGTAAGCACAAATTCACCTTTTGATTCTGCAAAACCACAGAGGGTAGCTGCATGTTGCCCGAAATTTTTGGAAAGTCGAATGATTTTGCAACGTTGATCTTTAGCTCGGATTTTTTTCAATTCTTCCCAGCTTGAATCTTGGCTAAAATCATCAACAAAAATAAATTCAACAGAATCCGTTTTGAAAAAATTAGAAATAGCATCATACAAATCTGAAATTCCTTTTGAATTATTGTAAACTGGAACGACTAAACTGTATTTCATTTGCTATTTTTTTTAAACATAGTAAAAATTTTTGAGTACTGAAGATTGTGAGGGAATTAGGAGGGAGACGAAAAGTTAATTTCTTAAAGTTAGAAAAGAAATCTAACTCCTTCTTCGCTTCGGTTTACCATATTTATCCATCATCGCTTTTTTGTGGTCGTAACGGACATTGACTTTCTTGTTTTTCAGTTTTTTCTCGTGAAATGCAGGTCCAACATCATCAGGTCTCGCCATTTTAACGAGTTTTCCAGGCATGACAACTTTCGGTTTTTCAAATTCCAATAATTCGCTCGAAAGTTCAACTGTCTCAGGTATAGCTTGAAAGGGGAGTTTTTGTTGCATTAATTCTTCAATAGCTTCCAAGTTTGCACTTTCATATTCTGTTACAAAAGTGATAGCGCTACCATTTTTATCTGCTCGACCTGTACGACCAATGCGGTGAATGTAATTTTCAGGAATTTCGGGAATATCAAAGTTGATAACATGCGTAACATCTGATACATCAATTCCACGCGCAATTAAGTCTGTGGCAATTAAAATAGAAATAAGACCTGATTGAAAATTATTTACACTGTTAAAACGGAAATTTTGTGCTTTATTGGAATGAATAACGCCCACTTTTTGGCCAAAAAAAGATTCAATTTCTTCGAAAAGTAAATCTGCCAAAGCGCGAGAAGAAACAAAAACTAAGACTTTTGACGAATCGTTTGTGCTTTTAAGCAAGTGGTTTAAGAGCTGAACTTTTGATTTAAAATTTGGAATATTGTAGCCAATTTGATCTATTTGAGTTAAAGGTGTTCCTGAACGTGCTGCTTCTACACGAATTGGTGCTGTGAAATTTGCCTCCAAAAACGCCGCTACTTCTTCTGATAAAGTGGCAGAAAAAACCATATTTTGTCGTTTTGTTGGCAAAAAATCAAAGATGCGCAACAATTGGTGACGGAATCCTAAACTCAAGGTTTCATCCACTTCATCGACCACTAATTTGGTTACCTTTTTAAGCTGTAAAGAACCGTTTGTTGCTAAATCGAGAATTCTTCCAGGAGTTCCAACAACGATATCTAAACCTTGAAGAACCATCGCGATTTGTGTGTTCATGTTTGTGCCTCCATAAACTCCACCAGTTGCAACGTTCATATAGGTTGTCAATTTTTCAACTTCAGAAACGATTTGTGCAACAAGTTCACGTGTTGGAACAATAATTAAAATTTGAGGATGAGGTTCTTTTGAAAATTTCCACATATTCAAGCAGGGTAGGAGGTAAGCGAGCGTTTTTCCAGTTCCCGTTTGAGCAATTCCTATCGTATCTTGCCCAGACATCATCACGTTGAAACTTGCCGATTGGATGGTTGTTGGCGTTTCATAGCCCAAATCATCTAAGGCGTTCCAAAGTTGTTTTTTTAAGTTTAAATCGCGAAATGTCATGGAGAAATTTTTGCAAAGCTAAGGAAAGAAAGTAACTTGAAGCGATTTTTTCATCTTTTAGCATGATTCTATTGGACTTTTTAATATCTATTTTTTAATTGAATTAATTTATCAGGCTACCCTAACTTTTATGTGTTAGATTAGCCTAACTTTTTTATATTTGTGCTCGGGTATTACCAAAATAACATGAAAATTAGTCATTTAGCTTTATTACTATGTCTTTTAATGTCTTTCAATTTGAAGGCTCAACAGGCAGAAATAAGTGGAAAACTACTTTCAAATAAAAAAAAGCCAATTCAATTAGCAGCAATTGGTTTGAAGCAAACTAATTTTTTAGGCACTTCAAAATCAGATGGTACTTTTAACTTAACTGAAATTCCTTTTGGTACTTATCAATTAAGTATTAGTTGCGCTGGATATGTTACAAAAGAAATTCCAATTTTGGTCGATAAAGCTTCAATTGATCTTAATGAAATTGAATTAGAGGTGTACATGGTGAATTTACCTACGATAACCGTTAAAGTAATTTCAAAAAAGCTTTTGGATAAAGAAAATCCCGTTGCAATTTATGTGGTAAATGAAAAAACAATTGACCGCACTTCCGAAAGTAATATCATTGATGTCTTATCGAAAAACACACCTGGACTCACCAGCGTAAAATCTGGGCCAAATGTTTCTAAACCTTTCATTAGAGGTTTGGGTTACAATCGCGTTTTGACCTTGTACGATGGAATTCGTCAAGAAGGACAACAATGGGGAGACGAGCACGGAATTGAAGTCGATGCGTATGATATCCAAAATGCAGAAGTAATTAAAGGACCAGCAAGTTTGATGTATGGAACGGATGCACTTGCAGGTGTTGTGAGCCTTTTTCCTTATAAACCCAAATTAAAGAATGGAGTAGAAGGACGCTATATCTCTGAATTTCAAAGTAATAATTCGTTGATTGGAAATGGATTTAGATGGAGCATTGTAAAAAATAGTTGGTCATTTGCACTTCGTAGTTCTTGGCGTTTGGCAAGTAATTATCAAAATGCAATCGATGGAAAAGTGTTCAATACCAATTTCAACGAGAAAAATATTTCTTCGGTTCTTGCTTACATAACTGAAAAAACAATTATTAGTTTTAATGCGAGCTTTTACGACAATCGACAAGGAATTCCAGATGGCAGTAGAGATTCATTGACTCGTCAGTTTACACAACAAATTTTTAATGGCGCTGCGGATGTTTTGGAGTTGCGACCAATTGTTTCAGAGGGAGATTTGAATTCTTATAAAATTGCGCCGATTCACCAACATATTCAGCATTTTAGAGTGTATTCACTTGGCGATTTTAAACTGAAAAATGGAAGTTTGGATTATTCTTTAGGCTTTCAACAAAATCGCAGGAAAGAATTCAATCAACCTGAAACATTTGATTTAGCAGGACTTTCTTTGCGATTGAATACTACGAATTATCATCTCAAGTATAGTTTTCCAATTGTGAAAAATCTAGAAACTTTTTTGGGAATGAATGGCGTTTATCAATTCAACGAAAACCAAGCTGCAACAAGCTTTACGATTCCGAATTACCAACTTTTTGATGGTGGATTTTTTGTATATTCTAAATGGAAAAAGAATAAATTTTCAGTTTGCGGCGGTATTCGCAATGACATTCGCACGATTAATTTTGACAACTTTTATATTCAAAGTGATTCAATCACAGGTTTTGATACGCAAGTTACCGGGCTTGATACTACAGATGAAACGTTGCAATTCCCCAGCTATTCGAAAGTTTTCCAAGGACTATCAGCAAGTATTGGACTTTCTTATTTTATCAATAAAAATTGGACAGTCAAAGCAAATATTGGTCGTGGATTTCGAGCACCAAACATTACTGAAATTGCATCCAATGGTTTAGATCCTGGTGCACGTTTAATCTATTTGGGAAATCGAAATTTCGTTTCTGAGTTTTCATTGCAAGAAGATATAGCTTTACTTTTCAACTCTAGAAATTTTACTGGAGAAATTAGTGTTTTCAATAATAACATTCAGAATTTCATTTATTTAGCCTTGGTTGCAGATTCAAATAACCAACCTTTGGTCGATGCACAAGGAAACAGAACCTATCAATACAAACAAGCAAAAGCACATTTATATGGTTTTGAAACGTGGCTCGCTTTTCATCCTGAAAAGTTAAAAGGATTGACAATGAATGGAAGTTTTAGCTGTGTCTATGGATTTAATCGCGAAGAAAAATACCGCAATCAAGGAATTCAAGGCGAGTATTTATCCTTGATTCCACCAGCTCGTTTACTTTTAAATGCAACTTACTCTTTTGAAATGAAAAATTCTTTTATTCAGTCAATACGTCCTGTTTTTGAATATGAATTTAATGCAAGACAAAATCGCTATTTAGCCGAAAACAATTCAGAAACAGCAACGGATGCTTATTCACTTTTTAACCTTCAACTCGGAATAGATTTTAAGTGTTTGAAATCCAAAACAGCACAATTTCAATTTCAAGCCAATAATATATTTGATACTGCTTTTCAATCCCATTTGAGTCGTTTGAAGTATTTTGAGAATTACCAGCAAACGCTAACCAATCAACGTGGTATTTTCAGTATGGGAAGAAATTTATGTATGAAATTGATTTTGAATTTTTAGACCAAGTATCATTTTTCAATTACTCCAAAAATTCTACTTCTAAAATTTCTTTCCAAAAATTAGTGATTGTATTATTATCTGCTTGAATCATTTGAGGAACAATACTTGCTGGTGAAAAACCAGGTGTGGTATTGACTTCAATAACATGTGGAATTCCATTAACAACCATAAAATCAATGCGAGCAATCGATTTCAATTTAAGTAGCTGATATACATTTTTTGCTTGTGCTTGAACTAAGTTTTTTATTTCATCTGAAACACGAGCTGGTGTAATTTCTTGTGATTTTCCGTTGTATTTCGCTTC
>CAMDGP010000165.1 GCA_945897765.1 Chitinophaga pinensis | reverse complement strand
CTAATTTTAATGTTATATGAATTTTTCAAATTAAAACAGAATATAGATGGAAGGGCACAAGTTTTTAATGGAGCTTTGTTTGCTGGAGTTGCTGCCACTTTTTTTCCCCCTTTGCTAATTTCCTTACCATTTATCATTACAATGATATTGATCATTCGTCCATTTCATCTACGAGAAATGCTTCTTTGTGTTTTTGGATTTGGTACGCCAGTTTTTTTTGCATTAGTTTATATTTGGAGTAATAACTCGGTCATTGATTGGATGATTTTAGATGACAAATCAAATACTCAGCTTCAAACAGATTTCATTGTTTCAATGGTTGTATTTGCAGTTTTATTAACATTGAGTGTGTTTAGTTTGAGTGCTCGTTTGCAGAAATCCTCAATCCGATTAAAAAAACAAATTCAGATTATATGGGTATTAATCGTTCTAGCTATTTTTCTAGGTGTTGTAGATTTCTTATTCTTCAAACAAATAGAGCGATTCAGTTTGTTAATGATCCCACTTTCAATATTGTTAAGTTATTCTTTTTACCACAAAAATTATGGAATTGTTTCCACAGTTGTATTTTACTTAACAATGCTTTATTCGGTGTTGAAATTTTTTATTTTCTCTCCCCACCACAGCTTGTAATTTGATTAATTTTGAACAATATTTAAAAAACGAAGATGAAATTTGGAATTGTTACTTTCCCAGGCTCCAATTGTGATCAAGACATGGTTTATGTTTTACAAGATTTATTAGGCAAGGAAGTAGTTAAGCTTTGGCATAAGGATACAGATTTACAAGGTGTAGACTTGGTAGTTTTACCTGGAGGATTTTCTTACGGAGATTATTTAAGATCTGGTGCAATTGCTAAGTTTTCTCCTATTATGACGGAAGTTATAAATCATGCTAATAAAGGTGGTTACGTTATGGGAATTTGTAATGGTTTCCAAATTTTAACTGAATCAGGACTTTTGGAAGGTGCATTATTACATAATAACAATCAACGTTTTATTTGTAAGAATGTAAATCTTAAAGCTATTTCAATAAATGCAGCATTAACAAAAGATTTAGATAAAAAAGCAATATTTAAAATTCCAATTGCTCACGGCGAAGGAAGATTTCACGCTTCTGAGGATACTTTGAAATCTTTACAAGATAAAGATCAAATTTTATTCAGCTATTGCGACGCTGAAGGAAATATAAATGAAGCAAGTAATCCAAATGGTTCACTTTTGAATATTGCTGGAATAACAAATAAAACTAAAAACGTTTTTGGAATGATGCCACATCCAGAAAGAGCAGCAGATCCATTTTTAGCCAATACAGATGGTTTGGCAATTTTTAATTCTATTTTAAGTCACTGTTCATGAAAATATTATTGTTAGGTTCGGGAGGTAGAGAACATGCTTTAGCTTGGAAAATTGCACAAAGTTCTATCTTGGATGAATTGTTTATTGCGCCAGGAAATGCAGGAACGCGTCAGTTCGGAAAAAATGTAGCGATTTCTCCAATAGATTTTCAAGCAATCAAGGAATTTGTGCTTGCTAATGCAATTGAAATGGTTGTTGTTGGCCCTGAAGAACCGCTCGTGAATGGAATTTATGACTTCTTTAAAGCGGACGAAAAATTACGAAAAGTTGCTTTAATCGGTCCAAGTAAAATTGGCGCACAATTAGAAGGAAGTAAAGATTTTGCAAAAGCATTTATGAACCGTCATAGTATACCGACAGCAAAATACGGCACGTTTACAGCGGAAAAGATTGAAGACGGAATCAAGTTTTTGCGAAACATGAAGGCTCCTTACGTTCTAAAGGCAGATGGATTAGCCGCAGGAAAAGGCGTTTTGATTTTGAAAGATCTCGACGAGGCTGAGCTTGAGTTAAGAAGTATGTTGGAGCATCAAAAATTCGGGAAAGCAAGTGCAAAGGTTGTTATTGAACAATTTCTTGCAGGGATTGAACTTTCTGTTTTTGTAATTACAGATGGAGATTCATTTAAATTATTGCCAGAAGCAAAAGATTATAAAAGAATAGGGGAGGGTGATACAGGTTTGAATACAGGTGGAATGGGTGCAGTTTCTCCAGTTCCATTTGCTGATGCAGCTTTCATGGATAAAGTTCACAATCGAATTATCGTTCCAACAGTTAAAGGTTTAAAATCAGATGGGATTGATTACAAAGGATTTATTTTCTTTGGATTAATAAGTGTAAAAGGAGATCCTTACGTAATTGAGTACAATTGTAGAATGGGCGACCCTGAAACAGAAGTGGTGATTCCACGTTTAAAATCTGACATTATTGATTTGTTTGAAGGCGTTGCAACAAATACTTTATCAGAACGAGACATTCAATTTATTGATAAAAGTGTAGCAACCGTAATGATGGTTTCAGGTGGTTATCCTGAATTTTACGAAAAAGGAAAACAAATCTATGGTTTAAACGGAATTGTTGATAGTCTTGTTTTTCATGCAGGAACTGTTTCTGATGGACCTTCAGTTCTTACAGCTGGTGGTCGAGTTTTAGCAGTTAGTTCTTATGGTAAAAACATTGAAGTTGCAATTGAAAAAAGTTATGAGTCCATTTCAAAAATTCAATTTGAAAACGCATTTTTTAGAAAAGATATTGGACATGACGTTATTTAAATCTAAGTCGACAAACGCATGAGTTTTGATTATTTATTAGTTTTTACATCGTTGCTTTTGTCAGCTTTTTTTTCAGGAATGGAATTGGCTTATTTAGCATCCAATCGACTGAAAATAGAAGTTCAAATTAAACAAAACTCCTTTCAAGGAAAAATACTTTCTGTTCTTTATAAAAAGGATTCGACGATGATTGCTATGTTATTACTTGGTAATAATATAGCACTTGTTGTTTATGGTATTTCAGCCGCAAGTATTCTTAATCCTGTAATTTTAGAATGGGGAATTACCAATAATGCTTCTGTATTGATTCTTCAAACATTACTTTCAACTTTATTGGTGCTTGTGACAGCCGAATTCCTTCCCAAAGCAATTGTACAAATCAATCCAAATAATTTTTTGAATGTTGGAAGTTTGGTGCTTTTGGTGATTTTTTGGATTTTATATCTTCCAACACAAATAGTTCTATTGTTCAGTAATTTGATTTTAAGATTATTCGGAATTCAAAACCAAAATTCAGATAAAGTTTTCTCAAAAGTTGATTTAGAACATTATGTCGACGATTTATCTTCGCGAATCAAAGCAGAGCAAGAATTCAGTAATGAAATGCTAATTTTAAGAAATGCGCTTGATTTTTCGAATGTCAAAGCGCGTGATTGTATGGTTCCACGAACTGAAATTATCGCAGTAGATATTGATGAAGAATTAGATGTGGTGCAAAAGCTGTTTATAAATAAAGGACTTTCAAAGATTATTGTTTATCGAGATTCGATTGATAATATAATTGGTTACGTACATTCTTATGACTTGTTTACACGGCCTCTATCAATAAAGCAAGTATTGAAACCTATTAGTTTTGTCCCAACAGTCATTTCAGGTAAAGAATTGTTAGAGAAATTTACGAAACAAGCTGGAAGTTTAGCCGTTGTGACAGATGAATATGGCGGAACAGCCGGAATTATCACCTTAGAAGATGTAATAGAAGAAATTTTTGGAGAAATTGAAGACGAACACGACAATGATGATTGGATTGAAGAGCGCATCAATGACAAGGAGTTTCTTTTTTCAGCTCGAGTTGATATCGATTATTTGAATGAAACATACAATTTAGAACTCCAAGAATCAAACGAGTATGAAACTTTGGCTGGATTAATGATTTTTCATTTGGAAAAGATTCCTGAACAGAATACAACGCTACGAATTGGAAATTATAAATTTATTATTGAAGAAGTTAGTGATCGAAAAATAGAAAAAGTCCGTTTAATAATTGATTAATTTAATCGACGTATGAAAAATGGAATCATTTTCTTTTTTAGCTTTTTTAGTTTTTTTACCTTTTCTCAAAAAACAATTACCCTTTCTGAGGAGTTGAAAGAGATTTCTGGAATTCAATACATCAATGATACCTTACTTTTAGCACATAATGATGGCGGAAATGGGCCAATGCTTTATTTACTTAATCCCAATTCTGGAAAAATTATAAAGCGAGTGGTGGTAAAAGGAGTAAAAAACACAGATTGGGAAGATATTGCTTTGGATGGAAATTACTTATACATCGGGAATTTTGGGAACAATGAAAACAAGCGAAAAAACTTATCAATCATTCGTGTTTCTTGGAAAGAAGCTATAGTTAAAGACACAATAAATTCAGAATTTATGACCTTTGAATATGGCGATCAAAAAGCGTTTCCACCTGAAAGTAAAGCATTGAATTTTGATACAGAATGTATGGTTTTTGCAGATGGATTTTTATGGATTTTTACTAAAAATAGAACTGAACCGTTTGATGGTATTTCAAATGTGTATCGTGTTAAATTTCAAGAGAATACACACACTATTCTTAAAAAAGAGTATTCCATAAAAATTGGCTCAAAAGGTTGGATGTTTGACAGTGTAACTGGTGGTGATTTTGCCTTTGGTTATTTTTATTTGACAACCTATAATCGTGTTTTGAAATACCTTTTTAGCGAAGGAAAATTTACTTTAGTTAAGCAATATAAATACAACGATTACAATCAAAAAGAGGCAATAACTGTAATTAAAGACGATCAAATTTATGTCGCAAATGAATTTCAAAAAGTGCTTGGTAAGCAAAAATTGTATCGAATTTCTCTAAATAAATGAGTTTAAAAATAAGTGATTTTGAAGCAGTAATTTTTGACATGGATGGTGTCTTAATTGATTCTGAACCCTTGTGGAAAATTGCTATGGAAGCTGTGTTTTCAGAACTTGGATCAACGCTTCAAAAATCAGACTTTCAAAAAACAGTTGGTTTAAGAATAGATGAAGTTATACACTTTTGGAACCTACACGAATCTTGGGGGATTGAAGATGAAGAAGCCATTCAAGAAAAAATCATTTCTAAAATGGAAGAATTGATTGCCGCAAATGCACAACCGCTTCCAGGTGTTTTAGAAACCTTAGCTTTTTTGAAATCAAAAGGAATAAAAATAGGATTAGCAACTTCCTCATCTTCACGTTTGATTAGTATTGTACTTAGGGAATTAGCAATTTCAGATTTCTTTGATTTTGCCCACTCAGCGGAAACGGAAGATTATGGTAAACCACATCCAGCAGTTTATTTAACCGTCGCTCAAAAATTAGCTGTCCATCCAACAAAATGTTTGGTAATTGAAGATTCATTTAACGGTGTGATTTCTGGGCTTGCTGCAAAAATGAAAGTTGTTTGCATTCCTGAAAAAACACATTTTCCAAATCCAAAACTCTTATTGGCAGATTTCCATTTTGAAACAATGAGTGAAATGAAATCGATTTTTGATTTTTAATTCTTGATCAAACATCCAAAATCAAA
>CAMDGP010000164.1 GCA_945897765.1 Chitinophaga pinensis | reverse complement strand
CGAATATAGTGCAATTCGTTGATATGCAGTAGCTTGAAAGTAAAAATTCTTATCTTCTTCTGCCAGTTGAAGCACTTGCAACTCTTTGTTTACAGCTGCTTCATAGTTCTCAAAACTGGCAAAAATTGCCGCTTGTTGGTGTAAAGCTTTAAACAATTGCTGCTTTGAATCAGAACGTCTGGCAAAACTTGTGGCATAACTTGCTGATATATAAGCGGAATCTTGATTATTTTGAAGGGTATATATTCGTGCCAACGAACTATAAGAAGCTGAAACAAATCTGTTTTTCCGAGATTGTTTAGCGAGCACTAAATTTTGAATGGCCAGCTTTTTGGCGTCTTCATAATTAGCTATCAATAAATAAGAATTGATTTTTAACGAATTGAATTCAGTCAATGTTACCCGATTCATTGGGCGATTTCCGAATTTTAAGCCGTTCAAATAACGTTTAAAACCTGCTGTGTTTCCTATGTTAATTTCATATTTCGCCAAGGCAATCCCGACCCTGTTTTTGAGTTCGGTAGTTCGCAATTTGAAATAATATCGTTCTAAATCTTTCCTACCTTCATCCCATTTAAGATAATTACTTGTCTCATAAAAATCGGTAAGTTCAATCAATGCCAAGATACGATCTGATTCACTAACCGCCTTATTCGATTTATTAATTAAATCTTGCTCCTCTTCCTTTGTCGAAAAACCGTCAAACGAAAGTAATAGGAAAACAAGCGATAAAACTTGGCGCATAGTTAGTGTTTTAAACTCAAATTACGGAAAGGTACTTTAATTCAAGCTAAATTCAACGCCTAGTTTCGCTAATTTTTTAAATAAATCGTTACTTGGTTTCACTTTTATTGAGCGAGAAGGCATTTCAATTTCAATTCCATCAATATTATCGTAAACAATAAACTTTAAGTTAATATTGCCAATATTTTCATTGATAATTTCGTTTATTTCATCAATTAAAATGAAAGATAAATCACTATTAGAAATGCGGATATTTAAACCTTTCGCACGTTTATCACGCAACTCTTGTAACAATTCAATTGAGCTCAAAACAAACTCAGGTTCAGTTCGATAGCGTGGAATTTCGAATCTCCCTTGAACAATAATGAAAGTCCCTGGCTCAGCAAAATGTTTAAAACGCAAATTGTTTTCACCAAACAACATTATTCGGCTCGAATCACTGTAATCTTCCACTGTTATGGCGCAAAATGGATCTCCTTTTTTAGTGAAACGGTGTTCACTTCCCGAAACCACAGCTGCTACGATAACATTTTTACCACTATTCGTTTTGGGGTCGTTTAACATGGCAACACTTCCCCTACAAAAGGACTCAATTTCAACTTTAAATTCATCTAAGGGATGTCCAGAAATAAAAATTCCAACTACTTCTTTTTCTCGGTTTAATTTATAAATACTTGACCATTCCTCGCATTTTGGAATTTGTGGCTCAGGCATTGTCGTTCCTGTTGATTCTCCAAACATGGAAGACTGTGCAGAAGATTGTGATTCTTGAAAACTTGCACCATATTTCACTGCGTTTTCTAAGAAAGTTCGATTGTTAGCATCTGAAGCAAAATATTGCGCTCGATGTACATTTTGGAATGAATCAAAACCGCCTGCATACGCTAAACTTTCAAATGCGCGCTTGTTGCAAATTTTTAAATTAATGCGTTTTGTTAAGTCAAAAATCGATTTGAAATTTCCTTTATTACGCTCGTCAATAATTGCTTCAATTGGCGAACTTCCCAAACCTTTAATTGCTCCTAATCCAAATCGAACTGCGCCTTCTTTATTTACCGTAAATGCGTAATTTGATTCGTTGATGTCAGGTCCTAAAACCTCCACTCCCATTCGTTTACATTCTTCCATAAAAAAGGAAACTTGCTTGATGTCGTTCATGTTGTTACTCAAAACCGAAGCCATGTATTCTGCTGGGTAATTCGCTTTGAGATAAGCAGTTTGATAAGCAACCCAAGCATAACAGGTGGAATGTGATTTATTGAAAGCGTAAGATGCAAATGCTTCCCAATCTTTCCAAATTTTCTCCAATTTAGTTGTATCGTGACCTTTTGCTTTGCCATTTTCTAAAAACATTGGTTTCATTTTATCCAAGGTAGGACGATCTTTTTTACCCATCGCTTTACGCAACGTATCGGCGTCACCTTTGGTAAAATCACTCAAACGCTGCGACAATAACATAACTTGCTCTTGGTAAACCGTAATTCCATACGTTTCTTTCAAGTTGTCTTCGCAATCCGCTAAGTCATAAACGATTTCCTCTTCTCCATGTTTTCGTTTGATAAATGAAGGAATATATTCAATTGGTCCTGGACGATACAAAGCATTCATCGCAATTAAATCGGCAAATTTCGTTGGTTTTAAATCCTTCAAGTATTTTTGCATTCCAGCAGACTCATACTGGAAAATCCCTACCGTTTCTCCACGTTGGAAAAGCTCATACGTTTTTTCATCTTCAATTGGAAATGTATCTGGATCTAAGTCAATTCCATGTCGTTGCTTGACATTTTTAACCGCATGCTTTATTAATGTCAAGGTCTTTAATCCCAAGAAGTCCATTTTCAGCAAGCCGGCAGATTCTGCAACTGAGTTGTCATATTGCGTACAAACCATGTCGGAATCTTTTGCCGTTGCAACTGGTACGAAATTCGTTAAATCATCGGGCGTAATAATAACCCCACAAGCGTGAATTCCAGTATTCCTTACTGAACCTTCAATTGCTTGTGCTCGCTGTAAAACTTGGGCCTGTAAATCAGTTCCTTGAGCAATTCTTCGCAATTCATTAGCATTGTTAACCTCATCTTGATTGCGCAACTTATTAACCAATTCTTCTTCAGTAAACGAGAATAATTTTTTCAAGGAAATATCGGGTAATAACTTCGCTAATCTATCGGCTTCAGGCAAAGACAAATTCATCACACGCGCTGCATCACGTACAGACGATTTTGCAGCCATTGTTCCATACGTAATGATTTGTGCTACTTGATTTGCACCGTATTTATTTATTACATAATCTATTACTCGACCACGTCCTTCATCGTCAAAATCAATATCTATATCAGGCATCGAAACACGATCGGGATTCAAGAAACGCTCAAAGAGTAGGTCGTATTTAATGGGGTCAACATTTGTAATTCCAGTGCAATAAGCCACAACAGAACCTGCCGCAGAACCACGACCAGGCCCAACGGAAACGCCCATATCTCTTGCAGCTTGGCAGAAGTCTTGCACAATCAAAAAATAACCTGGATAACCAGTCTTTTCTACCGTTGCTAACTCAAAATCAATACGTTCACGGATTTCATCTGTGATTTCGGGATACCGTTTTTTAGCACCTTCAAATGTCAAATGGCGTAAGAAATTATTTTCTCCTCTTTTTCCTCCGTCTTCAACATCTTGCGGGTCGGTGAACTCAGCAGGAATATCGAAAGCTGGCAAAAGAACGTTTCTAGCCAAGGCATAATGTTCACATTTCCCAATAATTTCCGCAACGTTTTCAATCGTTTCAGGTAAATCGCTAAACAAAGCGATCATCTCATCTTTCGACTTGAAATAATATTCATCATTCTCTAAACCAAAGCGAAATCCACGTCCACGTCCTTTTTCTGTTTCAACCAATTCGTTGTCTTTCACACACAATAAAACATCGTGCGCTTCTGCATCCCCTCGATTAATATAAAAAGTGTTGTTTGTTGCTACAATTTTAACCTCATGTTTTCTAGCAAGATTTACCAATGTGGCATTCACCCTGTCTTCTACTTCAAGGTTATGGCGACTTAGTTCGATGTAAAAATCGGTACCAAATTGCGCTTTCCACCATAAAAGTGCTTCCTCTGCTTGTGTTTCACCAACGTTTAGTAATAGACTTGGGATTTCGCCATACAAGTTTCCTGACAAAACTATTAAGTCACTTTTGTATTGCTCAATTACCTCTTTGTCGATTCGTGGAACGTAATACATTCCTTTCGTGTAGGCAATAGATGCCAACTTGATTAAATTTTGATAGCCTGCTTTATTTTTCGCAAGTATAACTATTTGATAACCATTGTCTTTTTGCGTTTTATCGTTCAGATTTCTACAAACATTAAATTCACAACCGATAATGGGTAAAATCTCTTTTTTCGTAAAGAGTTCACCTTTTTCTTCAGCTTCAGCACGTAGTTTTGGTAAACTAGCGTTGTAGGCACTTGCCGCTTTCTCAAAGTGAAATGCAGCCATCATGTTTCCTGTGTCAGTTAATGCAACAGCTTCCATCCCCATTTTTGAGCTTGCTGTTATTAGCGACTTTATTTCAGAAGTGGATTGCAGAATCGAATATTGAGAATGATTATGTAAATGTCCGAATGACAAATTTTGCAAACCAGACAATTGTTCGTCCGAAACAACATTGAATTGTTTTTCCTGTGGTTGAATTGTCTCCTTGAGTTTCGCACTTTCTTCTTTTAGATTGGTGTGAATTAACCCAATTGGCTTGATTAGTGCTGGATTATTCTCTTGGAAATTTTCAAAATAACCTGGTTGTTGAAGTAGCTCTTCAAGCGTATAATGTTTTTTTCTTATCAATTCTAAGAAACATCGTGTAGTTGCCTCCACGTCGGCAGTTGCATTATGTGCTTCGGCAAATTTTTCGTTGAATAATGCGCTGTGTAATTCACCTAAAGTTGGGAATTTTTGTTTGCGCATTTCTTGGTAAATCTCCAAACGATTTTCAAGTGAAACTTGTCCCCAATCTTGATAATTTGTTTGTAAATCTAAAATCGCTTTTGGTGCTGGAAAGGTTTTGAAAAATTGACTTTCAATTTCTGGTTGCCCGTTAAGTAGAATCGGTTTATCGTATTTATCGGTTTTCGTTCGTCCCTTGTCACCATTTTTAAAAAACTCAATCAAGGCGAGCAATTTAGCAGATTCTTCTGTAAGGGTATCTAAAACAGGAATTTTTTCCAAGGGAGAATCTTCGCCCAAACGAACGAACTCACAGCCCATCACATTGACGTCAAATTTCAAGTTGTGACCAACAATGAATTTAGCTTTTAGTAGCACTTTCTTGAAAAGAAATAGCACATCTTCTAATTCATCACCGCCTTTTTTTGCTAATTCTGTTGAGATTCCATGCACGCGCTCGGCATCAAAAGGAATAGTGAAATCATTAGGTTTTATTAAGAAATCCTTGTGTTCAATAATGTTTCCTAATTCATCGTGTAACTGCCAAGCCAATTGAACCACACGCGGCCAGTTGCTGGTGTCGGTTATTGGAGCGTTAAAATTTCTTGGTAAACCTGTCGTGTCGGTATCAAAAATTAGGTACATGCTTTTTCAAAATTGGAATATAAAATTAGCGGTTTTAAATGCCAAAATACGTGGTTGTTGAAAACTAAAATTTACTTTTCACTTCCCAATCTTCGAATGCGCCTCTTTCAATTTATCATTAATCT
>CAMDGP010000163.1 GCA_945897765.1 Chitinophaga pinensis | reverse complement strand
CATTGATATTAGAGAATACATCAACAATCAGTAACGGCGTAATTTCAAGTTATAGTTGGGCTTCCTCAGACGGTTTTACGTCAAATGCAACTGCTTTTAATCATGTATTCCCAATTTCAGGAACCTATACAATTACTTTAACGGCAACGTCAGACTTGGGATGCAATGATAATATTTTAAGAACTATTACGATTAATTCTATTCCAAATGCAATAATTGACTTGCCTAACAATTGTGTTGGTGACCAAGTTATTTTAGAAAGTTCAAGTATTAATAGCGATGGATCTCCAATGACTCATAGTTGGATTGTAAATGGCACTCAAAACTATTCAGGAGATTCAATTCCGCTAAGTTTCCCTTCATCAGGAACAGTAGATTTGTTTTTAACCTCAACCTCTCAATTTGGATGTGTGGATACAGTATCAAGTTCAATTATAATTTACGAAAATCCGATTGCAAATTTCTCATTTGTAGAAAGATGTATAAATAATTTCGTTCCTTTCACCAATTTGACCACCCCAAACACAACAAATTCTAACTATGAATGGATTCTTGACGGTGCGAATGCTGCCAATACATTTGAAACTACAACTTTGGTTACAGGTGCAGGTGAACACACAATGACTTTAATAGCAGTGGAAACACAAGACGGCTTTACATGTGACGACACAACTACTTTAACATTCATCGCTCATGATATTCCGGATATTAACTTTATCGTTGATTCTACTATTTGTGAGGATATTGAATTTAATGTCGCAAATGCTACAACCGTAAGCACTGGAGAAAGTTTAACTTATTCATGGACTCAAGCTGGAAATATTATTTCAACAGATTCAAGTTTCATATTTATTTTTAACAGCGCTGGAATTTTTCCAATAACGTTAAATGCTACGACTAGTTTTGGTTGTTTGGCTTCAAGCACTTTCAATATGTACATTTCACCAACTCCAGCTGCTCCCATTTTAGCAGTGACAACACCTGAATGTCCCGGAGACGAAATACAATTTACTTCTCAATCTGAAGCAAATTCTGTAATCACTTGGAGCGGCCCTAATAACTTTTTTTCAAATGAAGAAAACTTTACAATGCAATTTGAATTAGATGATATTGGTCAGTATTCGGCATTTATCATTTCACAATTTGGTTGTACTTCAGCACCAAGTACTGTGAATCCGACAATTGCCAATCTTTATAATTTCAATGAATTTGAATTTCCAAATGTTATTACCGCAAATGATGATGGAATAAACGATATTTTGGATTTACATACTTATTTTCAAACATGTGATAAATATAAAATTTACATTTTCAATCGCTGGGGAAATTTAATCTATGAACAAACTGAAACAAGTTCACAATTTATAGGTGACACTCAAAATGGAAAAGAACTTATTGAAGGTGTTTACTTTTATAAAATGGATTACGAATCACCACTCGATAGCGGAACAAAAAATGGTTTTATTCACGTTGTTAAATAACTAACTAAAACAATTCTTGAAATTCCTTTTTAAGGTATTCAATTGTAATGTCTGATGGTATTTGATCCATTTGAGAAAGAATCTCAAAAACCTTTGCTGAAAGTTCCATTCCAGTTGATGTTGCTGTCATTTGATTTCCGGCTAGGTTTATCAACTTAACTACTTCCTCCTTAGAATCTTTAATCATTTTCCAAGCCAATGGCGAAACAAATAATTGTTGCGCCACATTGTGATTGTATTCATCGCGAATTGCTTTTAAAAATTCAGCTTGTAAAGCCATTGCAGGTAAACCTGGGTTGTGTAAACGCATCACCAAACTATTTGGATGTAATCGCTCCAATAACAAAATTGAACGTTGATAAGCCTCTACCCTATTTGGAAGGAAAAATTCTTGACGTTGTTTCTTTAATTCAAACTGTAAATGCCTCACTTCTTTTTCATTTTGCTTGGAAATATTTTCTCCCATTTTATTGAGAAAAAAATAAACTATTGCAACCATTGCACCAGCTGTGACAACTAAAATTCCGAAAAACAACATTAAATTCATACGATATATTTATTACAAAGATAATTTAGTATGTTGAAGTTGTTACAAAAATGAAGATTTGCTAAAAAGCTTTCTTATTTTTATACTCTTAAATTTTTTATGCCAAAAGAAATTATCTTATTCGTTCTCTTAGCCTACTTTCTAACACTTCTAGGAATTTCCTATTTTTCTTCTAGAAATGCTGATTCCCAAGCTTTTTTTTCGGGGAATAAACAAAGTCCATGGTATTTAGTTGCTTTTGGCATGATTGGCACGTCGCTTTCAGGTGTTACTTTTATCTCAGTTCCAGGTTCAGTTGGTGCAAACGGTTGGACGTATTATCAACTTGTTATCGGTTTTTTTCTTGGATATTTTGTAGTCGCTTATGTTCTTTTGCCACTTTATTATAAATATAATCTAACCTCAATCTATACTTATTTAAATCATCGTTTGGGTTTCAGTGCGTATCAGTGGGGAGCTGGATATTTTATTTTATCAAGGACTTTAGGAGCAACCGTTCGACTCTATTTGGTGATTAACGTCATGCAAACATTTGTTTTTGAGGAAATTGGTATTCCATTTTGGTTGACAACCTTGGTTATTATGCTAATGATAATTGCTTATACATTCAAAGGTGGTGTAAAAACAATTGTCTGGACAGATACGCTTCAAACCCTTTTCATGCTCTTGGCATTAGTAGTCTGTATTTTTGCAATTCAAGATAGTTTAAATTTAAATTGGTCAACGATTTGGGGGAAATTGGAAGCTGAAGGAATGACCAAACTTTGGGAAACGGACGTTAATAAAAAGAGCTACTTTTTGAAACACGTTTTGGGTGGTGCATTCATGACAATTGCTATGACAGGTTTAGACCAAGAAATGATGCAAAAAAACATCAGCGTGAAATCATTAAAAGACGCCCAAAAGAACATGGTTACTTTTAGTCTTGTTCTACTTGTTGTAAATGCCCTTTTCATGTTCTTAGGTGGACTTTTGTTTTTATACGCTAAGCAAAATAATTGGGAGTTTGCACCCGATGATGTCTTTCCATCAATCGTGCAACTTCATTTATCAAAAGGAATATTCTTAATTTTCATAATTGGACTTATTTCAGCACTTTTTCCATCAGTTGATGGGGCTATTACCGCATTAACAGCATCATTTTGCATTGATATACTTGGTTTTGAACGAAATAAAAATCGAAATGAAGAAGACAAAATAAAGCTTCGGAAAATAATTCACCTCAGTTTTGCAGCCATCTTTATTATTCTAGTTTTCATTTTCAAAGCAGTCGACAGTAAAACCATTGTTGACTTAATCTTCTTAATTGCAGGTTATACTTATGGTCCATTACTGGGTTTGTTCTCATTTGGAATAATTACAAAACGTTCCTTAAAAAAGAACATTGTACCTATTGTTTGTATTGCTGCACCATTAATGTGCTATCTTTTGGAAAAAAATACTGCTCTATTATTCGGTCCAGATTATAAAATTGGATATGAAATGCTAATAATTAACGGTTCCATTACATTCCTTTTACTTTACATTTTTAGTTATAAAACTGCGTTAGCTCATGAAAATTAATTTAGACGACTGTGGTCTGCATTTACGATTTGCACCTCTGACTTTAACTCGACCGGTTGGTAACTTACGTATTGGCATCTTAACAAATGATGAACGTTGGAAAACATATCTTCCTGAAGCTGAGATTGGTTTTATTACTGAATATTATCTTTCAGGTAAATTTAAATCTATAGAAAACGCAATTCGTGTAAACGCTTCTATCATTCCAAATGAAGATATAGTAGTTGCAGTTTTAAATCTTGAAGAAAATACTGTGCTTTATTGGAATGATATATTTATAGCTTCAAATGGAAATAAGGATCAAAAAGTTCAATTCACAGGACAAGAACCGATACAACTTTCACAAAGATGGCATATGTATCAAAAAAATGGTGCTGTTTTGGAACAAGACTTTGATTTAATTACCGCTGGAAGAAAGTCGCAAAAATTGAGCAATACAAATACATTGATAGGTCCTGTAAACCGATTATTTCTTGAAGAAGGAGCGATTGTTGAAGCTTCTATTTTGAATACAACAACTGGAGCAATCTATGTTGGGAAAGATGCTGAAATCATGGAAGGATCTGTTGTTCGTGGTGGATTGGCTTTGAACGAACATGCCGCTTTGAAATTAAGCACTAAAGTTTACGGACCATGCACACTTGGACCTCATTGCAAAGTTGGTGGCGAAATAAACAACGTAACCTTTCAAGCTTATTCAAATAAAGGTCACGATGGATTTTTAGGAAATGCTTCAATTGGCGAATGGTGCAATCTTGGAGCTGATACCAATTCTTCCAATTTGAAAAATAACTACGGAAATGTTTCAACTTATTCCTACGAACAAAATGCTGAAATCAAAACAGATACTCAATTTATGGGCGTTTGTATGGGTGATCATAGCAAATGCAGTATCAATTCGATGTTCAACACTGCAACAGTTGTCGGAGTTTCGTGTAATATTTTCGGAGCCGATTTTCCACCGAAATTCATTCCCTCTTTCTCTTGGGGAGGAAGCGATGGTTTTGTAAAATTCAAATTGAATAAAGCAATTGAATATTCAAACAACATGATGAATCGACGAGGTTTGAACTTGACACCAGAAGAAATTGAAATTTTTGAATTCATCGAAAAAAACTGATTTTGAAGTGTTTAAATGAAAGTATTTAAGTTAAAACTTGAATTTAAAGTAACCTTTTGTTTGGTTCTAAAAACAGAAAAGTATCTTTTAATCTAAAGCAATTATTTTCTTCGATATAAGAGACTAAATTTTCTTATTTTCGTGTTTTATCTGATTTATGAAATATCTTCAGTTTTTATTCTTTGCTTTATTAACGATTGATTTATTTGGTCAAAACACATCTTATATCCACAAAGGCGCTAGTACTTTTTCATCAGATATAATTTTTAGTTACGACGGAAAATACATGTATAAAGGAAAATCTACTTTTTCATCAGATGTTCTTAATTCGTACGATGGAAAATATATCTACAGAGGGAAAAGTTCTTTTTCGAGTGATATTTTGTTCACCTTCGACGGACAATATGTCTATAGAGGAAAATCCACATTCAGTTCAGACATTCTCTACACCTTTGATGGGAAATATATTTACAAAGGGAAATCAACCTTTTCGTCCGACATACTATATACGTTTGACGGGAAATATTTGTACCGAGGAAAATCAACTTTTAGCTCCGATCGTCTATACACTTACAGTGGTGCGATTCCAATTTGTTTATTTGTAACTTTTTTATAATGGCTTTTTTTACCCAAGATTACCTCGATTTTTTTATCGAACTCGCAGGAAATAATCACAAAGATTGGTTTGATATAAATCGTAAACGCTACGAACAATCGGTTAAAATCCCATTTCAACTGTTCACCAAAC
>CAMDGP010000162.1 GCA_945897765.1 Chitinophaga pinensis | reverse complement strand
AATCCGAATCTTCACTAATCGCTTGAAATGCTTTATTCGTTTCAACGGCTAAAACAGCACCATTTTCTCTCAAGGAATCGTCCCAAATGGTTTCAATAATTCTAATTTTTACTGGGTCGATGGATTTGATTAGTGTTAACGTGTCATCATATGAATGACCAACAGCAACAACGAATTCATCACAAATTGGTAAAATGGATTGTATCGCTTCAACAATTGGGTAATCCAATTTAATTCCATTACGAATAAAAGAAAAACCGGTAACTTTCAAGGTTATTTATCGAGCACTTTTGGAATTCGGAAGTAATCAGAATCGCATTTTGGTGCATTTTTTAAAGCCTCTGCATGTGTAACAGAAACAACAGGAATATCCTCTCTTAAGCGATTTACTTCAGTTGACATAAAAATCAAAGGCTCTACGTTTTCCGTCGGTACTTCGCTCAATTTAGCCATGAAACCAATGATTTTTTCCATATCGTTTTTAATTGCCTCTTGGTCTGAACCTTTAAATTCCAATCTAGAAAGATGGGCAATATGGTTTACAATTTCGTCTGTGATTATCATAGTGCAAAGATAGAATTTTAAAAAATATAGATTGTGAAAACTTACTTGAAAAACTTAACAGACTTAAATTGAAAGAACAAATCTCATCCCTTGCCTTAAAGCTAAAGAGGCTTCTTCTTGCGCTTTTTTCTGTTCTTCTTTGGTAGTGAACTTGATTTCCATACCTCTAAATTAGGCTATTTTCTCAATTTATAAATTCATATAAACTAAAGCAGCAAGAACAGCGCCAAGCAATGGCCCAACAACAGGGACCCACGCATAAGACCAATCTGGATTTTTATTCGGTCGAGGTAAAAGTGCATAAATAATTCTCGGACCTAAATCCCTTGCAGGATTGATCGCATAACCGGTAGTTCCTCCAAGCGTAATTCCGATAACCCACACTAAAAGTCCGACAGGCAAAGCCTCAAGTGCGCCCAGACCAAATTGAGCATTTTCAATACCTTCAACTTCAACACTTGGACTTGCAATATGGAAAATAGCAAGAATAAATATAAAGGTTACAAAAAGTTCGCTGAATAAATTTCTTGGAATATTTCGAATAGCCGGACTCGTACAAAAAGTACCTTTTACCGTATCTTCGTCTTCTGTTGCTTTGTAGTGGTCATAGTATAATTGGTAATTCAAGAAACTTCCTGCCATTGCGCCCAAAAGTTGAACAAGTACATAACCAGGAACTAAATTCCAATCAAATTTTCCAGCTGTTGCCAAAGCTACTGTCACAGCAGGATTCAAATGTGCACCACTTATTTTTCCAACCATAAAAACAGCAACAAAAACAGCCAAACCCCAACCCGTTGTAATCAATAACCAAGCTTGATTTCCCTCAGCAAGTGTTTTTTTAAGGGAGACATTTGCGTTAACACCAGCTCCTAAAATTAGCAAGATGGCGGTTCCAATAAATTCAGCAAAGTAAATACTCATAGTTTATAATTTATTGCAAGTTTAGTAAAATCAGTTAGTTGTTGTTGCTCCCACTCCACATTTTGATTTAATTCTTCAGTAAGTATTTTAACAACTTTTGGTGCGATTGCTATCGTTTCAGAGGCATCTAAAAACAAACAGCGCGTTCTGCGAGCTAACATATCTTCTAACGTTAGCACCATTTCTTTTTGGACTCCGTAGCGTATTTGAGCTTCACAAATAAACAGTTTATCCGACAAAGAGTTTAGCTTGCCAAAGTTTTCTAGTGTTTTCGTTTCAGTTCCGTAAACGTGTAACGGGTTATCCCAAGTACTATTCTCTAGAAAACCGAAAATCTTCATTTCTTCCGTTCCGCTTTTTTGAGATGTTAAAGGGTTGTATTTCAATGCTAAATCAATAGCATCCTCTCCCATTTTTCGGTAAGTCGTCCACTTTCCTCCTAAGACATTAATCAATCCACTCGTGCTTCTTTCTACTACATGTTTTCTTGATAGCACCTTAGAGGATTTTCCAGTAGCTGAAATCAATGGACGCAAACCTACAAAAACACTTTTCACATCCGCTCTAGTGGGTTTTCTTGTCATATAAATTTCAGCATTTGCAAGAATAAAATTCACTTCCTCGTCAGTAGATTTTGGTTCGTAAGAAATCTCTGAAACTTCTGTATCGGTAGTTCCAACCACCACATGGTCATTCCAAGGAACGGCAAATAACACACGTCCATCACTTGTATTTGGAACCATAATCGCATTTTCTGATTTCAAAAAACTTTTATCAAGCACCAAATGTACACCTTGACTTGGACGGATTTTCAAAGAAGCATTTTCATCGTCCAATTTCATTATTTTCTCTGAAAAAACACCTGTTGCATTAATGATTACTTTAGCAAAAAGCTGATACGATTGATCATTCAAATTATCTTTTGCAACCACACCTAGCAGTTGATTTTCTTGTTTTATAAATGACGAAAACTCAAAGCAATTCAATACACAGCCACCTTTTTCATCAATTGTATGTGCCAAACTTATTGCCATCCTAGCGTCATCAAATTGTCCGTCGTGGTAAATAACGCCACCGTTTAATTCCTCTTGATTAACATTTGGAATTTGGGCAATTGTTTCTTCCTTATTCAATATTTGAGATGGACCTAGACCTAATTTACCAGCCATCAAATCATAAATTTTCAAACCTACACCGTAAAATGGATTAGCCCACCAGCTATAAGTTGGAATGATAAAGCGCATATTACGAACTAAATGAGGTGCATTTCGAAGCATCAATCCTCGCTCGCGTAAAGCTTCAGTAACCAAAGAAATATCACCATTTTTCAAATAGCGAACACCACCATGCACTAATTTTGTACTTCTTGAAGATGTTCCTTTTCCGAAGTCGTATTTTTCTATTAAAAGGACTGATAACCCACGACTTACCGCATCTAAAGCAGTCCCTAATCCTGTTGCTCCTCCCCCAATCACAAGCACGTCCCAAACTTCAGTTTGAGCAACTTTCTTTAAATTTTCTGAGCGATTCATTTAGTGGTAATTTTACCCATTCTTAAATTCCAAAGGGAAACAATTTTTGCTGTGTTTTCATTTTGAATGGGTTGAAATGCTGCTTCTTTCTGCCATATTTTCTTCAATTCTTCTTGATCTTTCCAAAATCCTGTTCCTAATCCAGCGAGAAAGGCAACTCCTAATGCTGTTGTTTCAGTTGTACTTGGTCGAATCACTTCAGCGTTCAATAAGTCAGCTTGAATCTGCATCAACAAATTGTTTTTACTGGCACCGCCATCCACTTTTAGCGATGAAAAGACAACGCCAGCATCCTTTTGCATTTCAAAAATAATTTCTCTCGAACGCATCGCTATAGCTTCTAATGCTGCTCGAACAATGTGACCTTTTTCTGTTCCTCGGGTAATTCCCATTATTGCACCAGTCGCATTTGAATCCCAATAAGGTGCTCCCAAACCTGCTAATGCGGGAATGAAAGTCAAACCACCATTGTTTTCAACTGATTTTGCCAAAGCTTCCACTTCCGCAGAGGACTCAATAATTTGTATACCATCACGCAGCCATTGAATCAGTGCGCCTGCAATAAAAACACTTCCTTCAATTGCATAAGTCGTTTTTCCATTCAACTGCCAAGCAATCGTGGTTAACATTTTATTATTTGATTTAACGGGTTTTTCTCCCGTGTTCATCACACAAAAACAACCTGTTCCGTAGGTGTTTTTAACTTCTCCAGCATCGAAACAAATCTGTCCAAACAAAGCAGCTTGTTGGTCGCCAGCAATCCCACTAATTGGAATATTGGAATTCCATTCTGCTAGTTGTGCATATCCAACAATTCCAGATGAAGGTTTTACTTCTGGTAACATTGAAGAAGGAACTGTCAGTAAATCAACCAATTCCTGATCCCATTTTAAATCGTGAATGTTATAGAGCAAAGTTCGACTTGCATTACTTGGGTCGGTAACGTGTGTTTGGCGTTGCGTTAAATTCCAAATAAGCCAAGTGTCAATCGTTCCGAATAACAAATCACCTTGTTCAGCCAAACTTCTATTCTCTGGCTTTTGGTCTAAAATCCATTTAATTTTTGTACCTGAAAAATAGGAGTCAACCACTAAACCTGTTTTCTCTTGAATTTTTGTTTCATAACCTTGAGCAACCAATTCTTCACAGAAAGCAGCAGTTCTTCTATCTTGCCAAACGATTGCATTATAAACAGGCAAGCCCGTAATTTTATTCCATACAACGGTTGTTTCACGTTGATTGGTAATACCAATAGCTTCAATTTGATCCGGAGAAATATTTGCTTTGAAGAGAACCTCTTTAATTGCTTTCACTTGTGTTTCCCAAATCTCAATTGCATCGTGCTCCACCCAAGATTCTTTAGGGAAATATTGCTTAAATTCATATTGTGCAAGCGCAATTTGATTGCCTTTATGGTCAAAAATCAATGCTCTCGAACTTGTAGTTCCAGCATCAATAGCAAGTATATAAGGTTTCATCTTTCGATTTTTTCCCTAAGTTAAAATGAAAAATGAAAATAGGGAGATAAATTGTGGCAAAAACAATTGAATACTTAAAGTAGGGATACAAGGCTTCCGAAATTTCAAGAATCGTTGGAATTCATGTGGATACGATTACGAAGGTGGAAAAAATTAATTACAGGAGAATCGCCACTCTAAGTGAATATTAATATACTTTACTATAATCCCCTGTATACGGGGTTTTATTTTTAAGAAAATATCCCGTTTCAAAGATAGCAACACAATAAAATGTGTGTTGAACTAAACCATTATCAATTACAGTAGTGTAATTTACTATAAAATTACCTCGACTAAGGTATTCAGAATAGTTTTGAATTATTGATCCATAATGTGCTTTTGAGTTTTTAAAATTTTGCATCAATCTTTCAGCAACTACTTTATTTGAAACCACTTCATTTTGATTAAAATTAATCTGTTGTCTTGTGGCTATCTCGGCATCATAAACCCAAGCAGATTTTTTAACATAATAATCATCGGCATATCTTGCCAAGACAGAATCTTTATTAAATAAATTATATCTATCCTCTGGTTCAGGTAAAACTTTTTTTCCGTAAATAACTTTATCTTCAGAATGTCTTAATCCAAAACCATATTTCATTAAATAATTTAAATGAATTTCTGCGGCATTTTTACAATTTGATGAAAGGTATCTTTTTGATACACCATTTTTAGTTCTTTCGTCGTTATGCATTACATACATATAAAATGCGATAGAGTCGATATTAATTTGTGAGAAAACGTTCATTCTAATTAAGAAAAACAAGATTACAATTAGATTTTTCATGACGCTATTTTTTTATCCTTTGATTAATGATCCTTATTAAATATTTATTAATATCCTTTAGAAATTCTGTGATGTAAAAAGTATCTATAAGTATTTGTTAAACAATGTTTGACGCGAACCGGATGAAAAACTTTATATCTTCTCAGAACGCATTACATTAA
>CAMDGP010000161.1 GCA_945897765.1 Chitinophaga pinensis | reverse complement strand
TAAATCCAAGTGCAATTCCTGTCGATCGAAGCACCGTTATGCGTTCTTTGAGAATGAAAAAGGACAAAATCACCACCATAATGGGATTCATCGCCATAATAATTCCAGAGTTGACAGACGAAGAAAGATTCAAACCGTGGAAGAAAAATAATTGATTGACAGCTACTCCGAACAATCCACAAGCAATTAGCAAGGGAACGTCTTTGCGATTTATTTTTTCATATTTTGTAAAAAGTAGTACCAGCCAAAAAAGTAAAGTAGCGCCTAAAACGCGAAATAAAATGAATACCGTTGGACTCAAATATTCAGGCATCACACCTTTTGCCAAGACGTGACTTGCTCCGTAAAGAACGTTTACAAAAAGTAAGGCTAAATGGGCTTTTAGATTCGTTACTTTCACCTTCCTAAATAGGATTTCCATCGTGATTTAAGAACAGTATTTCTGAAATCATCCAATTTTTCAGTTACATTGAAAGTTCTTAATTTCTCAAATAATTGAACCGTCCCACGTCCTTGTTTAAAGTCCATTTCGTCTTCAAAAATTGGAATAACTCCCAGAAAACCAATACTTCTATCTTCTAAAACTATTTCCGCTAAATCTTCATCTAATTCAATAGGTCGTGTTAAAATAAAGTGATTTTGAAGCATTGATTCTGAAAGCGATTGCATTTCTTGACCACAAGGAAAAGTATGTCCATGACCATACCAAGCGTTTTTTTCGATCGCAAAATTCTTTAAGCGTTGCAACCAAGAAAAAACCCAGTTAAACTTTGGATTTTCAATTGCTTCGATGTTCCAATAATTCGGAAGGAGAAAATACAATTCATTAAACTCTTCACCCACATGTTTTTCATGCACAGGCATCTTGAAATCAGAAAATCCATTCGTCATTAAAACAGTGCTTGTACTTGCCTGATTCGGATGAAAAAGAATAACACTCCCCCATTCATTTTCTATAATTTGAACAGGTTTATTTAATCGTTTTTCGAGTGATTCTTGAAGAATATACATTCAACAAAGATAAGATTAAAGCGTGATTTCTTTGGATGAATAATGAATAATCAATAAATCCAATATGTATTTCTTTGAACCACTGAATGAAAATTTCTCGTTTTAGGTATTTAATTAAGTTTGCCTTTCTTTGTGCATGATCAAAAAGAAACAAAAAATCTAGGCTCTGAATTTCTATTTTGTTCGCAAATCATTGTTAAATAAATATTTACAACTCGTCTCGAACAATTTTAGCTCCTTTCTGAAACTGAAATTTTTAAGAATGTTCTTACAGAAATTCTAAAAATTAACAGTTTCAGGTCAGTAGCTAAAACCATGAAATTCAAGGCCGATTATTGATCGCTATTACTCACTAAATAGTTCTCACTTCGATTAAAAACATGATTTTCAAGTTTTGAATATTTTAATTGAATTTCCCATTTACTACCTTAAGTATTGAAAACACTTAGAATTGGAAGTGAATTTGAAACAAAACCAAAAAAAAACACCACGGAGACACAGAGCTTAATCAATAATCTAACTCTGAGTTCTCTGTGCCTTTGTGGTGAAAACATTCAACAAGTTGAAATTTCTATTTTAATCCGTTCTATTGTTTACAACCTTCGGAAAACATATAATTAATTCAATATTTTAATGATACAACTACAATACTTAACTATTTAAAAATCAAAACAATAAAACAGTATACATTACTACAAAAGTTTTATGAGCGAGGAGAAAAATAATTAAATTGAATTAATTTATGAACCTTTCCAAAAGCAAGTTGTAAGCCGTCAAAATAACAATTATGAAAAAGATAGTAGTTTTAGCTTTAATGATCGGAAGTATATTTCGAGCAGAAGCAGGAGAAAAAGAAATCGTTAAAGCAACATTAAACGAAGTTACCGTTTATTCTCAAGGCGCACAGTTGCATCATAGAGCAAATTACACAGTAAAAACAGGTGTAACTGAAATCATTGTTGAAGGAATAAGCACCTATATTGATGCGAAAAGTATTCAAGTAAAAGCGACAGGTAACGTTGTGATTTTAGATAGTCGTTATTCACTTTATTATCCGCAACCTGGTCCAGTAAGTGAAGATGGAATTCCATTGAAAATCAAAAAAGACATTGCTCTTTTAGAGGATTCATTGCGCAACTTAAGTTATGATCAAAAGGAAATTCAAGATGAAATCGATGTTTTGAACACGACAAAATCAATTGTAATGAATAATGGCTCGATGAAAAGTCAAGGCCGAGTAAATGATTCATTGAATTTCCTCAAACAAGCTGTTGAATTTTACAGTTTAAAAATCACAGAAATCAATAAGAAATTACTGGCTTTAGAAAAACGTAAAAATGAAAAAATAGACAAACGCAAAGCAATGGAACAACGTTTGGCTGATTTAAGAGATTATCAAAATGGAAACGGTTTAAATATTAAAAACAACAATCCAATTCCAAGAGTTATTATAACTATTTCTTCATCTGAGCTAGTTACGGGTAAAATGAATTTATCCTATTTTGTTTCAAACGCCGGTTGGACTCCTTTTTACGATTTACGTAGCGAAGCTTTAACGGGGAAAATTAACTTAACCTATAAAGCACAAGTGTATCAAAACACAGGATTGGATTGGAACGATGTGAAATTGAGTATTTCTACCAATAATCCGTATGCGAACAAAACAAAACCAGAGTTACAACCTTGGTATATCGATTACACTGCTTACCGCGTTGAAGCTGAAAAAAAAAGAAACTTGGACTATAACCAAGCAGCTCCAGCATCAGCAAAATCAGAAGCATTTAACATGGGATATACATTCAGTTCAAATGCTTTTGAAGAGAAAGATGCGTTGACAGCTGATCAATTTACTACAGTTGTTCAACAATTAATTGCTGCTGAATTTAAATTTGATTTGCCTTACACTATCAAATCAAACAATGAGCAACACATGGTTTTGATTAAACAAACAGATTTAGATACCAAATTCAAGTATTACAGCGTTCCAAAAATGGATAAAGGTGTTTATTTAGTTGCTCAAATGACAAAATTAGATGAGCTTCAACTGGTTCCAGCTAGAGCAAATATATACTTTGATGGTTCTTACATTGGTGAAACATACATTGACCCAACAAGCATGGACGACACTTTGAATTTATCTTTAGGAAAAGATCCGAATATTGTTGTGAAACGTACCCTTTTGAAAAAAGATTCGAAGGACAAAGTGATAGCTGAAAAAAGAGAACGTAGTTTTGCTTACGAAATTGAAGTAAAAAATTTAAAATCAATTCCTATCGATATCGTTATTCAAGATCAAATTCCTATTACTCAAAATGCTGATATTACCATTGAAAAATCTGATTTAGGAAAAGGTGGAAACTTAGATGAAACAACAGGTTTAATGGAATGGAGTTTTAGCTTAAAACCAAAAGAATCAAAATTATTTGATTACAATTTTAAAGTAAAACATAACAAAGACAAACAAATTAATTTATAATCGAATTTCGATACATAAAATGAAACTAAAGTAAAAAAAGAAAAGCTGTTCATTGAATTGGACAGCTTTTCTTCTTATAATGGCTATTTAATTTTTGGGAATTATACTGATTTCTTAGTTAAACGATTGATTAAAACCCACTACTCTACCATCAAATTACAGCCACGAATATCAGCCAAATCAATTCTTCCTTCGAGAATAAAACCATCGGGCGTTTTTCGACCTAAATCTTGTGTTTGAATGAACGAACAACTGTAGATATTGGCAAGGTCGATTACATTTATTCCACCGCTTTTTTCTTCTGAAATCAAAGTTAATGGATCGTAAACGTCTCGAAAAAGAATTTTCATCCAGGGTGGACTCACAAAAACTCCATTTTTTAAACTGTAAGCTTGTGAAAGCAATTCCGTCATTCCATATTCTGAAGAAACAAAATCAACACCAAGTCCAAGACATAATTCAGTATGTAACTCAGCTTTTAAAAGTTCTTTTCGTCGTCCTTTCATTCCACCAGTTTCAATGATTTTAGCCTTGCTTAGATTCATTTTCTGCTCTGCTAAATCCAATAAAGCATACGAAACACCGAAAATAACGACTTCTTTTCCATAGGAAATTGCTTGTTTGTATCTTTTCTCAACTTCTTGATAATCATTTAATAAAAATGAAGAAAGTTCATTTTTCGTGGCAGCAATCAGTTCTTTCACCATGTAAACTAAACTGGAATTTCCTTGTTCAATATAATTCGGTAAAAGCGCCAAAATCACTTGTTCTGTCGGTTTCCCAAAAAGTAAATGATAAGCTCTCAAAAATGATTCTTCGTAAATAGATATAGCACTTACAAAATGTTTACTTCTACCAATCATTTCTGTTCCGCTGCTAAGAAATAGCGTTTCATTTCCCGTTTTTGGTTGCGAAATAATTTCTTGTGATTTGAAAAATTCAATTGGTAAAAATGGAATTTCAGTGTAATGATTCACAGCTGATTTCCCCAATAAATCAACATATTTTCGATAAATCGCACAATTTTCATATTGAAAAGCAAATACTTCTAAAGCAATTCTTTCAAAGTCCGCTTCCGTTTCAATTTCAAAAATTTTATTCCAATCTTTCACAGAGCAAAATTAAAATTTTAAAAGTGGAATTTCAGTAAATAAAAGTTATTCTTATGAAAGCGAGAACTGAATAACTTCAAATTTCCCAATTGTTCGTAAATCATTCAACTATCAGATTTTGCATTTTGCAATAATTCTTAATTTTGAGTGTAATTAAAATTTCCCGATGTCCTATTTGAATGAGTTGAATGAAAGCCAGATTGTGGCTGTTGAAAATATTTATGGTGCAACAATGGTTATCGCTGGAGCTGGTTCTGGAAAAACGCGCGTTCTGACCTATCGCATCGCCTACATGATGGAGCAAGGAATAGATCCATTTAATATTCTCGCACTGACTTTTACCAATAAAGCCGCACGTGAAATGACGGAAAGAATTGGTCAAATTGTGGGGGCATCCGAAGCAAAAAATATCACTATGGGTACTTTTCACTCTGTTTTTTCAAAGATTTTACGCTTTAATGCTGATAGAATTGGGTTTCCAAACAACTTTACAATTTACGACACACAAGATTCAAAAAGCGTCATTAAAGACATTATCAAAGGGTTTAATTTAGACGACAAAACCTATAAACCAAGTTCCGTTTTTGGTCGAATTTCAGCAGCAAAAAATAATTTACTTTCGCCAGAAGCTTATGCGATGAATCCTGAAATTATGCTGGAAGATAAACAATCGCGACGTCCAGAAATGGCTCGGATTTATCAAGCGTATGCCAATCGTTGTCAGAAATCGGGCGCAATGGATTTTGATGATTTACTTTATTTCACAAATATTTTATTATCCGAGTTTCCTGATGTTTTATCGTATTATCAGCAGAAATTCAAATACATAATGGTAGATTAGTATCAGGATACCAATTATGCACAATACTTAATTGTAAAAAAATTGGC
>CAMDGP010000160.1 GCA_945897765.1 Chitinophaga pinensis | reverse complement strand
TTTAACTGTTTGCTAAAATAAACCAAAATTTTGGATTCATTACATACTTAGTGTATATTTGACACAAACAAACACGCATGAGTCAAAATAAAAATAAGCACAAAAAACATACAGAAGTATTTCAATCCTTCAATATTATTGTCTTTGGTGGTGATGGCGATTTAGCTTTGAGGAAAATTTTTCCAGCTATATTTCACCGAGAACAAGATGGCCAAGTACTATGTTCCTACAACGTTGTAGCAATTACTAGAAATATTCCTGATGTTGTCAAGTTCAATAAAGATTTGGTGCATTTCTTGAAATTAACAGCGGAAGAGCAAACAACTGAAGAATCGATTGTAGAATTTGCAAATAAAGTTCAATTAATTCGAGCGGCTGATACAACTATTGCTGATTATCAATCTTTAGCAAATTACTTAAATCAGTTTCCTGATTATCAAAATATTTATTACTTCTCTACGCCTTCAGCAGCTTTCGGACCAATTGCTCAAAATTTAAAAGCAAGCGGATTAGTTAAAGATTCTAGTAAAGTTGTTCTAGAAAAACCTTTGGGTTATAGTTTAGAATCATCTAAAAAAATCAATAGCGACATCACAAAAGCGTTCAATGAGCATCAAATTTACCGTATCGACCATTATTTAGGCAAAGAAACGGTTCAAAATTTAATGGTGCTGCGTTTTGCGAATAATTTGTTTGAACGTGCTTGGGATTCTGAACACATCGACAATATTCAAATTACAGTTTCGGAAAGTTTGGGCGTTGAAAAACGTGCGGCTTACTACGACAACAGTGGAGCATTATTGGATATGGTTCAAAATCATTTATTGCAATTGCTTTGTCTTGTTGCAATGGAACCTCCTCATACATTGGAAGCTGATGAAGTTCGAAATGAAAAGCTGAAAGTACTTCGTGCATTGCGTCCGATGAACAAAAAATCAGTGACGACAGATACGGTTAAAGGGCAATACACAAGAGGCGTTGTAAAAGGGCAAGAAGTACAATCTTATTTGGAAGATATTGAGAAATTTAATTCCAAAACAGAAACGTTTGTTGCTCTAAAAACATACGTTGACAATTGGCGTTGGAAAGATGTTCCTTTTTACTTAAGAACCGGAAAACGCATGAACAAACGTTATTCTGAAATTGTGATTAATTTCAAGGAAGTGCGCCACAATATTTTCCCGTCGAAAGAAAAATTAAATAGCAATAAATTAATTATTCGTTTACAACCTGAAGAGCGTATCGAATTGGTTCAAATGACTAAAATACCTGGTCCAGGAGGATACCGTTATAAGCCAATTGCTTTGAAATTAGATTATTTAGACTCTTTTAAGGAACGATTCCCAGAAGCTTATGAGCGTTTAATAATCGACGTAATCCGAGGAAATCAAACACTTTTTATGAGTCAAGATGAACTTTTGACAGCTTGGACTTGGATTGAAACAGTGACAAATAGTTGGAAAGCAAACAATCATGCGAATATCTTATATGAAGCTGGAACGTGGGGTCCAGGCGATTTAATAATGGATGAAGGAACAACATGGATCACTAAATCTTGGAGGGAATGATGCACGAATTCCAAACCAAAGATGAACTATTTAAAGCGCTTTGTCATCAAGTTACGGCAGACTTAAATAACGCTATCGAAAAACACGGAAAGGCAACAATCTTACTTTCTGGAGGATCTACACCAAAGCCACTTTTTCATCTTTTGAATCAAGTTGATTTAGCATGGGATAAAGTTACTATTGGCTTAGTTGACGAACGATTTATTGCCAATACCAGTGAATTTTCAAACGAAAATTTGTTGGCAAATAATCTACTAATTAATAAAGCAAAAATCGCGACTTTTGTGCCGATGGTTTTTCATTCGGGTAATCAAGAAAAGAACTTAGTTTTAGCAACAGAGGCATATTCCATTTTTAAAAATCCAACGGTTGTTTTACTTGGAATGGGCGACGATGGACATACTGCTTCTATTTTTCCAAACTATGAAGCATCAGAAAATGCGAGTATAAGTAAGGAACTTTTAGCAAATACAAATGGGCCAAAACACCCAACAAATCGCATCACTTGCACACCATTTTTACTGAAAAAAGCAAAAAATACGTATTTACTTTTCACAGGGGAAAATAAAAAACACGTTTTAAACGAATCGGTAGAAAAAAACTATCCGATTAATTTATTTAAAGATACCATAACTGCAATTTACTTTGCAAAATAAATTGACATTATGAACAAGCAAATTCTAGCAATAACCCAACGAATCGTTCAACGTAGCAAAGAAACTCGAGAACAATATTTAGCTGATATGAAAGCAGCGCATGAAGACGGTGTAACTCGAAAAGACTTGCATTGTGGAAACTTAGCGCATGCTTTTGCTGGTTGTTCTCCTAAAGAAAAAAGCGAACTAGCTGAAAATATCACCCCTAACTTAGGAATTATAACTGCTTATAATGACATGCTTTCAGCGCATAAACCTTACGAACATTATCCAGAAAAAATACGAACGTATGCATTAAAACATGGAGCGGTTGCACAAGTTGCTGGTGGCGTTCCTGCAATGTGTGACGGTGTGACGCAAGGTCAAGTTGGAATGGAGCTTTCGCTTTTCAGCCGAGATGTAATTGCACTTTCAGCAACGATTGGCTTGACACACAACATGTTCGACGCAGGACTTTACTTAGGTATTTGCGATAAAATTGTTCCCGGATTAATGATGGGAGCTTTGCGTTTCGGTCATTTACCTGCTGTTTTTGTACCTGGAGGTCCAATGCCTTCGGGAATTAGCAATGATGAAAAAGCACGGATTCGTCAAGAATATGCTGAAGGAAAAATTGGCCGTGCAGAATTGCTAAAAGGAGAATCAGATTCGTATCATTCACCAGGAACATGTACGTTTTACGGAACTGCCAACAGCAACCAAATGTTGATGGAAATTATGGGAATGCAATTGCCGGGTTCAAGTTTTGTAAATCCTGGAACTGAATTACGCGATTTATTGAACGAAGAAGCAGTGAAAGTTGCAGCAGCTAATTCTCAGAAAGGTTTTGACTATTCATTAGCAAATCAATTCGATGAAAAAACAATTGTCAATGGAATTATTGGTTTATTAGCAACAGGAGGTTCTACGAATCACACCATTCACTTAATAGCAATTGCTCGAGCAGCAGGAATCATTATCAATTGGGAAGAAATGTCGGATTTATCGGATGTTGTTCCATTATTAACACGCATGTATCCAAATGGAGCAGCTGATGTGAATCATTTTCATGCTTCTGGTGGAATGTCATTTGTAATAAGAACTTTACTTGATAACGGAATTTTACACGAAGATGTACGCACAATTTTAGGTCAAGGTTTGAAAACCTACACCAAAGAACCAAAAATAAATAATCACCAACTTGTTTGGGAAGAGGGTGCAACAGAAAGTTTGAACACAAGTACCATTCGTCCTGTAAGTGAACCTTTTTCTGCTGATGGAGGAATAAAAATGTTACATGGAAATATTGGTCGCTCAGTGATTAAAACTGCCGCTGTAACACTTGAAAATAGGATAGTAGAAGCGCCAGCAATCGTTTTTGATGAGCAAATTGATTTAATCAACGCTTTCAAACGCGGAGAATTAGAGAAAGATTTTATTGCCGTTCTTCCATTCCAAGGTCCAAAACAAAACGGAATGCCTGAATTGCATCAGCTCACTCCTACCCTTTCTATTTTGCAAAAAAGAGGTTTTAACGTGGCGCTTGTAACGGACGGTAGAATGTCAGGAGCATCTGGAAAAGTTCCTGCCGCGATACATATAGTACCAGAAGCCAAAGATGGTGGTTCAATTGCGAAAATTCAAACAGGCGACATCATTCGTTTGGACGCAACTGCAGGTACTCTTACTTGTTTAACACCAGAAATGGAAAGCAGAACACCTCGTACTAAAAATGTGCGTACTCAAGGTTACGGAAGAGAATTATTTAACAACTTGCGACATCAAGTTACTTCAAGCGAAGAAGGCGCATCATTTATACTTTAATCATGGTACAAAACGGCATTGAAACAATATTAAAACATAATCCAGTAATTCCAGTTGCAACGATTCACAACGCGGAAGAACTTGAAACAATCCTATCAAAAATTCAAGTGGCAGGCATCCATTGCATTGAGATTACATTACGTACAGGATATGCATTGGAAGCAATCAAAGAATTGAAATCGAGAAACATTCCTGGGTTTTTTGTAGGTGTTGGGACGGTAATTCGTCCAGAACAAGTGGAACAAGTAAAAGCGCTGGAAGTTGATTTCATCGTTTCACCAGGATTGACAGAGAAATTATCAGAAGCCTTAGCAGTTTCTGGTATACCATATATCCCAGGTGTTTCAACGGTGAGTGAAATCATGCTAGGAATCGAAGAAAATTGCGCGTTTTTCAAATTTTTCCCAGCAAATATTTCAGGTGGGATTGAGGCATTAAAAGCTTATGGTCAATTATTTCCAACTGTGAAATTCTGTCCAACTAGCGGCATCACTGAAAGCACTTATGAAAGCTATTTAGCAGAGAAGAATATTATTTCTGTCGGTGGTTCGTGGATGTTGAAATAGTTAAGAGTTAAGAATTAAGAATTAAAAGTGAAAAGTGAAGGCTGAAAACTGAACACTTTGACAAGCTCAATGCGAGTACTCAGTGTAAGAAGAGGAAAGTTGAGAGTGAATTGAAAATGCAGAATTTTAAACTATCCTAATTAGATTTGACCGTTAAAGAAAAACCTATAAATAAAAGTTAAGTACGTCGATTAAATAAAGATACATATTTAAAAATTATTTAAATAGACGTACTTTTTTGTTAGTGAATTTAACTAGATAAGGTCTTATTAGATAACAAATTTAAATTAGAAATAGTTTTTTTTTGCGTGTGATTGGGCAATTTGTTTTCGGAAAAAATCAATAGAGATAAATCATTTCGTTTGTTCCAATTAACTTTTAGTAAATCTTCTAATTGAATAAAACCAATCTGATAGGAATAATCCTTTCCGATGTATAAATCCTCAATTTCATTGAATTCAAATTCAGACAAAGTATTAACGTTTTCTGATCCGATATATACTTTAAGTAATAAGTTTTGAGAGAGATTTCTTATTTCTGAGTTTGTTTTCCTATATTCATAAGCATAGTCATAACGCAATGCGGAAATATCTGACAAAACAGCACTTGCGGTTGGAAAACTTCCTGCTCCTTTTCCATAAAATAATTGCTTGTCGGCATAAGCGGCTTGAACTAGAACAGCATTAAATTCATTATCTACATTATAAGCAGCATGCGAAGATTCAATAATGTGAGGAGCCAGGTAAGCAAACAATTTGTTTTCGATTACAAATGCTTTAGCTATTAACTTAATTCTAAATCCTTTTTCTTTTACAAATTTTACTTCTTGTTTTTTTAGGTTTCTAATTCCAACAGTTAGTAATTCAGAGGGAGCAACCACAACACCGAATGCATGCTTTAATAAAATTGTCAATTTATAAATTGAATCAAAACCATC
>CAMDGP010000159.1 GCA_945897765.1 Chitinophaga pinensis | reverse complement strand
CTTATCGATTGGTCTGATGCAGAGCCAAATCCTTTCGACCAAGAATCTAATTTATCAAAACCTAAACCATAATCCAATCCTAACATTCCAAACATTGGTAAGAACACTCGGATACCAACTCCTGCGGTGCGTTTCACATTGAATGGATTGAATTTATCAAATGTTGGATAGGTGTTTCCTGCTTCTAAGAAAGTTAAAGCGTAGAATGTAGCTGAAGGATTTAAGGAGATTGGATAACGAAGTTCTAGTGTATATTTTGCAATTATTGGATCTCCACCATTGCTTGAAAGGGTTTGATCTTCATAACCTCTCAAGGCAATAATTTCTTGTCCACCTAATTGATTTACACCTGACAATCCACTTCCTCCCATGTTAAATCTGTCGAAAGGTGTGATTCCTCTTGCATTAGTGTATGCACCAATGTAACCAAAACCAAAACGTGGCATCAATATTAATTTCTTATCCGAAGATAAAGGCAAGAACCATTCACCTGTAAATTTGAATTTATAATATTCCAAATAATGGTAACGGTCTTTGTTTGGCATGGAAGCATAATCTTGTTCTTCTCCAAATTTAGAATACGGCATCGTTGCTTTTGCTGTGAAAGTGAAATTGGAACCACTTTGAGGATAAATAGGCGCACTCACAGAACTTCTTTGTAGAACATATTTCAAAGCAATATCGTTTGCGAAACCTTCAGTGAACAATGGGAAACGTGTGTCTTTTACAACGTCATAGTACTGATAACTCAATTCATAGTAAGCTGTAAAATAATCATCTGGAAATTTCTTTCTTCTTCCTAAACCTAATCCAGTTCCAGTGATTGATAATCCTTGATATGCTGGATTTCTTCTCAATAATCCTGTTTGGGAAAGTGATGTATTATTTATCCAAAAAGAAAGTGAATTTGGTTTTTTACCACCTAACCACGGCTCTGTGAAAGAGAAGTTATATCCTTGGTAAAAGCGTCCGTTTGATTGTGCACGAATTGAAAGTCGTTGTCCATCTCCTCCAGGAAGAGGTGACCAAGCGTCTTTTTTAAAGAAATTTCGAGTGGAGAAATTATTAAAAGTCAAACCAACAGTTCCGATGATTCTTCCAGATTGACCTGCAGTTGCTCCACCGTAACCACCAGAAAGTTCAACTTGATCAGATGATTTTTCTTCAACCACATATTCGATGTCAACGGTTCCTTTTGCTGGATTTGGTAATGGATTCACTTGAAAAGCTTGTTCGTTGAAGAAACCCAATTGTGACAATTCACGTTGCGTACGCATAATGTCTGCTTTGTTGAATAAATCTCCTGGTTTTGTTCTGATTTCTCTTAAAACCACAAAGTCGTTTGTTTTCGTATTTCCTTTTATCGTAACCGTTCCAATACGTGCTTCTTTTCCTTCTAAAATACGAATTTGGTGATTGATGTGATTATCCGTTACGTTTGTTTCAATAGGAATTAGCTGAAAAAACAAGTAACCTTTATCCATGTAAAGCGAAGAAATATCTCTTCCATCACCCGTTCCAAAGAGACGTTGGTCAAACAATGATTTATTATACAAATCACCATTTTTTATTCCAAGAACTGAATCTAGAAAAGAAGATCTATATTTTGAGTTTCCTGTCCATTCCAAATTTCCGAAGTAATATTTTTCACCTTCAGAAAGTTCGATTTTAATCTTTAAATTCTTTTCATCTAATTGATAAACAGTATCTTTCGCAATAGAAGCGTCTCTTAATCCAACCGCATTGAATTTTGCTAAAAGTGCAATCTTGTCTTTTTCATACGTCATTTCAGTAAATTTCGAACGTTTGAAAAGGCGGAGAATCGATTTTTGTTTCGTGTCTTTCATCGCTAACTTTAACTTCCACATAGGAACCTCAGTGTTACCAACGATTTCAATTTCTTTAATGCCGATGCGAGCACCTTTTTTAATATCGATTAAAAAGATTTCAGAGTCGTTGATTAATGTATCTTTCAAACGATTGATGATGACTTTCGTATTGTAAAAACTTTTCTCTCGGAAGTAACTTCTGATTTTGCTTTCTGTTTGGAAAACTAAATTTTCTGTAATCGTTTTTCCAGCGTATAACGTAATTTCTTCTCTTAATTTATCAGCTTCTCGTTTGTTAACTCCTTTAAATCTAAATTTTGAAAGCTTAGGTCGTGGTGCTAATTCAATCACAAGGTAAACTACACCTGCGATTTCTTTTTCTGCATAAATGGAAATATTAGAGAAAAGTCCTTCGTTCCAAAGATTTTTGATTGCTTTATTGATTTGTTCTCCTGGCAAAGTTATTTTTTGACCTTGTCTTAATCCTGCAATTAGTTTAATAGCTTGATGGTCGTAATTTTCGGCTCCCAATACTTTGATTGGTCCAATTTCAAATTCATTTGGTGTTTTGTAACTAAAATCAATTTCACCAAGAGTGATAGGGCCTTCTTGTGCAAAAAGTGAGAAGGAAAAAAATAAAAACAATGCTAATAAACGGTTCATTCGTTGGTGTTAATTTGTTCTGAAACCATTCCAAATCTACGTTCTCTTTGTTGATAAGCTAATATTGCTTGAAAGAAATCGTTTCTTCTGAAGTCTGGCCAATGTGTTTCTGTGAAATAAAATTCTGAATAGGCTAATTGCCACAATAGAAAATTACTAATTCTGTGTTCACCGCTTGTGCGAATCATCAATTCTGGATCAGGAAATTCATTAGTGGTTAAATGTTCAGAAATTAGTTCATCTGTAATTTTATCTACAGTAAGTTCTCCTTCGGATACTTTTGTTGCAATAGTTTGTATTGCTTTTCTTATTTCCCATTTTGAGCTATAATTCAAGGCTAAAATGAGAGTAATGTCTTTGTTGTTCTTTGTTGTTAATATCGCATCTTTCAGACTGGAGGCACAATTAGTTGGAAGACCCTCGATATCACCAATTGCTGTTAATCGAACACCATTTTCATTTAATTCGTCCATTTCATTCGTGATTGAATGAACCAACAAATCCATCAATCCATCAACTTCTTCTTGCGGTCGATTCCAATTTTCAGTAGAGAATGCATAAAGCGTGAGAAATTCAACACCTAATTCGCGTGCTGCTTTCAGAATAGCCCGAACGGAATCAACGCCATTTGCATGACCAAACAATCGCGCTTCTCCATGTTGTTTAGCCCATCTTCCGTTACCGTCCATTATAACAGCAACATGTTTGGGTATGTTATTTAAATCAACAAGGCTTTTTAAATCTTCCATTGGCTAACGAATTGAACGAAAGTAATTAAACTATCTTGTGTAAACAATTAAAATTTTATCGAACTTAACATGTCTTAACATAAAAAAAGGGATATGGACAACCAAATCCCTTTAATCTTTAAGGCCTTATGAATCACTCAGCCAGTAAAATCAGCTTGTTGTTCATCAACTCAGCAATTCCACCTTTGATAGTAACTGAAAGTGAATTACCGTTTTCAACGTTCACATTTTCGTTCAATTTTGTTACATCAAGTTTGCTATCTACTTCCATTTTCACTTCTCCGGCTTTTAAACTAGAGATGATTGGAGCGTGATCATTCAATACTTGAAATATACCATCAAGTCCAGGAAGTGTTACAGAAGTAACTTCTCCGCTAAAAATACTTGCTTCTGGTGTGATTATTTCTAATTTCATTTTTGTCTATTAAGCGTCAGCTAACATTTTGTCTCCTGCAGCGATTACGTCTTCAATTCCTCCTTTAAGGTTGAAAGCTGCTTCAGGGTATCTGTCGTATTTACCATCCAAAATATCATTGAATGCTTTGATTGTATCAAGAATATCAACTAATACTCCCGGGATACCTGTAAATTGCTCTGCTACGTGGAACGGTTGAGATAAGAAACGTTGTACACGACGCGCTCTATGTACTACTAATTTATCTTCTTCACTCAACTCATCCATACCTAAGATTGCGATGATATCTTGTAACTCTTTGTAACGTTGTAAAGTGATTTTCACTCGTTGCGCACAGTTATAATGCTCATCACCAACGATTTCAGCTGTCAAAATTCGTGAAGTAGAATCCAATGGGTCAACCGCTGGATAAATTCCTAACTCAGCAATTTTACGAGAAAGTACTGTTGTTGCATCTAAGTGAGCAAATGTATTTGCTGGTGCTGGATCCGTTAAGTCATCCGCAGGTACGTAAACCGCTTGTACAGATGTAATTGAACCATTTTTTGTTGAAGTAATACGTTCTTGCATCGCACCCATCTCTGTTGCCAAAGTTGGTTGGTAACCTACCGCTGAAGGCATACGACCTAATAACGCTGATACCTCAGAACCTGCTTGCGTGAAACGGAAAATGTTATCAACGAAGAAAAGGATGTCTTTTCCTTGTCCTTCACCATCTCCATCGCGGAAATACTCAGCAAGTGTTAATCCAGATAATGCTACACGAGCACGAGCTCCTGGAGGCTCATTCATTTGTCCGAATACGAAAGTAGCTTTTGACTCTTTCATTTCTTCTAAATCGATTTTCGAAAGGTCCCAACCACCTGCTTCCATAGAATGCATGAAGTCGTCACCATATTTAATAATTCCTGATTCCAACATCTCACGAAGAAGGTCATTTCCTTCACGTGTGCGCTCACCAACTCCTGCAAATACAGAAAGTCCACCGTGACCTTTAGCGATGTTGTTAATCAACTCTTGGATTAATACTGTTTTACCAACACCCGCACCACCGAATAAACCGATTTTTCCACCTTTTGCGTAAGGCTCGATTAAGTCGATTACTTTAATTCCTGTGAAAAGGATTTCAGTTGCTGTTGATAATTGATCGAATTTTGGAGCTTCTCTGTGGATTGGTAACCCGCCTTCGTTGCTCACTTCGTTGATACCATCAATCGCTTCTCCAACCACGTTGAATAATCTACCTTTGATTTTATCACCTGTTGGCATTTTGATAGATGTTCCTGTTGAAACAACTTCCATTCCACGAGTGAAACCATCCGTTGAGTCCATTGAAATGGCACGAATTGAGTTTTCACCAACGTGTGATTGAACTTCAAGAACGACTCTTGAACCGTCTGCTCTGTATACTTCTAAGGCATCAAAAATACCTGGTAGAGCTGTTCCTCTTTCAAAACGAACGTCCACTACTGGACCGATAATTTGTGAGATTTTTCCTTTAATTGATGACATCTAACGCTGTTTAAATTTGGGCGCAAATATACGTGTTTTATTTTAGAATTTTCAAGCAATTAAATAGAAATCATTTGAAAAATAGATTGGAGGTGGTTTTTACAAACTTTTTTTGGGGAAATGTGGTGAAATGGTTGTTTAAGTTTGTCACTTAAAGCTAATAAAATGTTAGTTTGGCAATTAAAAGGAAGTTGGAGGTTTTTGAAGTTTGTTTTGGGGATTTTTAACGTTTTGCAGCTACCCGAAGGTGGCGATTTAGAAGCACTTCACTGTCAACCAAGCACGAATTTTGATAGAAGCACAAAGCTTGATTTAACCACTGAATCGCCACTTTTGGGTAGGTGCTGTTATGGGCTGGTTTCATTTCTTAATT
>CAMDGP010000158.1 GCA_945897765.1 Chitinophaga pinensis | reverse complement strand
GAATAAACCAGCAGGATTTAACATAGAAGTTGTTTTTTCAAGGATTTCAAAATCCCACATTTCTTCTTGTGCTCTGGGACCAAAAGCATCGAAATAAATTATATCAAATTTTTGTTCAATCAATAAACTTTGAATTTTCGATTGGCATTTACACAATTGGAAAAAGTCGCTTATTTCTGTTTTAACCTCCCAAGGTGCTACAATAATTTTTGTAAAAAGATCTTTACTTTGATAACCTGTTATTAAGCTATCGTATTTCATTTCAAAATTCATTTCAGGTTCAACTGGAAATGCTTCTAATCCAAAATAAGCAACTTTTTGTTGATTTCTCTCAGCCCAAATAGCAGTAAGCATTGCGTTCAACCCTGTTCCAAGTCCTAATTCAAAGACTGAAATTGTATCTTTCTTTGGAAATCGCTGGATACCATTTTCTATAAAAACATGTTTTGCTTCTTGAATAGCGCCATGATAGGAATGATAATGTTCGTCCATTTCTGGAAGATAAATCGTCATTGATCCATCTGCAGTTTCACGTATTTCTCTTTTCATTTATCTTTTATTTTGCGAGCCATCATTAAACCATCACGAATAGGAAACAATACATTTTCGACACGTTCGTCCTTGTGATTCAATAAATTATACTCACGTAACAATTCAGTGTCTTTATCTTTTTTAGATTCATCTGCCACTTTTCCTGACCACAAAACATTATCAGCAATGATGTATCCACCAATTTTCACTTTAGAAAAAACTAGATTGTAATAATTAATGTAATTCAATTTATCTGCATCGATGAAAACGATATCAAATTGCTCATTCAATTCTGGAATGATTTTCATTGCATCACCAATTCGATAATCAATTTTAGAACGAAATTCCGAAGCTTCAAAATAGCCACGAACTCTACTTTCTAATTCTTCGTTGACATCTATAGTAATAAGTTTGCCGTTCTCCTTCAATCCCTCCGCTAAACACAATGCTGAATAACCTGTGTAAGTTCCAATCTCTAAAACACATTCAGGCTGAATCATTTTTGAAAACATACTTAGAACTCTACCTTGAAAATGTCCGCTCAACATTCGCGGTTGCAAAACTTCCAAATGCGTTTCACGATTAATTATTTTCAATAGTTCACCTTCTTCACTTGTATGCGAACAAACATAATTATCTAATTCTTCGGCAATAAATTCCATTTTCTGATTTTTAAACAAAAGTAACACAAGTGAAAAACTAAATCACTTTTTTCGTTTCACGGTGTGTTTCAGTTTCAACAAAGCAAAATTGAATTCAATTGAAGTCTCCGTTTCATCAATTGGTAGTTCATCTTCCAATATTTCTGATAATAATTCATTTCCTTTTTTCATCAAATCTTGCCTCGAATTTTCATTTTATTGAACTGAAATAGATTGAATCGCTTTTGAAAACTGTTTCAATTTAGAATACGTTTCAATAATTGCAATCGTTGTTTCAGTCGCCTTTGGACTTTTCAAAATAGTCGCTAACATATACAAACCTTTATCTGTAAAAGCCTTTGGACGAACAGTTGAATGTTTTAGTTTTTGGAACCGGTCGAAAATTTCGACCGGTTCATTTCCCGTTTCTAAAGTCGAAAATTTCGACCTTAGAAAATCTGTTTCCTCTTCATCTAAATAAATTACATAACCTTCTGGGAATTTATCAGGATTGTTCTTTACCGCTTCATTTACACGTTTGGTTTCAATGCCATATAAATGAGCTACATCTCTATCTAACAGAACTTTTTTATTCCGTATTTCCAATAATTTATCTTCAATAATCGCCAAGTTTAACATAACCGAATCTTTTACCTTTTACTCTAATTTAAGAAAAAAAGTCATTTAGATTTAAAGATAAACTGTTAAAAAAATGAACTATTTATGTGCTACCTACCTCATTCGCCACGGCGAACCTCCTTGAGGAAGGACGTAAAAAACAACTGAACTACATCCTACGTGCTTTCATTTTCCTAAATTTGTGACCAAACATTATTTAAAATGACGGTTTCTGAAATTCGCCAACAATTTTTCGATTTTTTCGCAAGTAAAGGACATGAAATAGTGCCCTCAGCACCAATGGTTGTAAAAAACGACCCTACGCTGATGTTTACAAACGCAGGAATGAACCAATTCAAGGATTTTTTCTTGGGTTATCAAGTTCCAAAAAATAGAAGAGTTGCGAATTCTCAAAAATGTTTGCGCGTTTCGGGTAAACACAATGATTTAGAAGAAGTTGGAGTCGATACTTATCATCACACAATGTTTGAAATGCTTGGAAATTGGTCTTTTGGAGATTATTTCAAAGAAGATGCAATTGCTTGGGCTTGGGAATTGTTAACTGAAGTTTATAAGATTCCAGTTGATAGATTGTACGTGACCGTTTTCGAGGGCGATGCGAAAGATAACGTTCCAAAAGATTCTGAAAGCTATGATATTTGGAGAAAATTTATCGCTGAGGACCGAATTATTTTGGCTTCCAAAAAAGATAATTTTTGGGAAATGGGCGACACAGGACCTTGTGGACCTTGTACAGAAATTCACGTAGATTTAAGAGACGAAGCTGAACGTGCAAAAATTAACGGTCGCGAATTAGTGAATACCGACCATCCACAAGTGATTGAAATTTGGAACAACGTTTTTATGCAATTCAACCGTAAAGCTGACGGTTCATTAGAAAATCTTCCTGCTACACACGTTGATACAGGGATGGGATTGGAACGTTTGGCAATGGCTTTGCAAGGAAAACAAAGCAATTACGACACTGATTTATTTCAAACGCTCATTCAACACACTGTTAAAGTTTCTGGAATTCCTTACGGAAAATCGGAAGAGACCGACATTGCTTTACGTGTTATTGCGGATCATGTTCGTACGATTGCTTTTTCAATTGCTGACGGTCAACTTCCTGCAAATAATGGTGCTGGATATGTCATTCGTCGCATTTTGAGAAGAGCGGTACGTTATGGTTATCAGACTTTAGGTTTGAAAGAATCTTTCTTAAGTGATTTATCGTTGGTGCTTTGCGATTTAATGGGAAATCCTTATGAAGAATTGATTCATCAAAAAGACTTGATTTCTAAAGTGATACGCGAAGAAGAAAATAGTTTCTTTAGAACGTTAGAGCAAGGAATCAAACGAATGGATGATTTGATGCAAAATTTAAAAAGCAAAAATGAAATGATTATTGCTGGTAATGCTGTTTTTGAATTGTATGATACTTATGGATTTCCTGTAGATTTAACTTCTTTGATTGCGCGTGAAAACGGTTTAAGTATTGACGAAGAAGGATTTCAAAAAGAATTACAAATACAAAAAGATCGTTCGCGTTTGGCAACAGCTGTTGAAACGGACGATTGGCAACAAGTGAATCCAGACGTTACGACCGAATTCATAGGTTACGATAACACCTCAGCTAACGTTGAAATCATCAAATACCGTAAAGTTTCACAAAAACAAAAATCATTTTTCCAAATCGTTCTCAATCAAACTCCGTTCTACCCAGAAGGTGGTGGACAAGTGGGTGATCAAGGCATATTGACAAATGGCACGGATACCATTTCTATTTTCGACACGAAGAAAGAAAATAACTTAATCATTCATTTAACGGATAAACTTCCCGCAAATTTAGACGGAGAATTCAATGCGCAAGTGAATGAAACGAAACGTGAAAACGCAGCGAAGAATCACTCTGCTACACACATACTTCATCATGCATTGCGTCAAGTTTTAGGAACTCACGTGGAACAAAAAGGTTCGCTTGTAAATTCAGATTACTTACGATTTGACTTTTCACATTTTGCTAAAATTACGGACGAAGAGTTAGCTCAAATTGAATTGTTGGTTCGTCAGGCTATCGAAAAAAATGAAGTTCTTGATGAAAGAAGAGCTTGTCCAATTGAAGAAGCAAAAGCGTTGGGTGCAATGGCTTTGTTTGGTGAAAAATACGGCGACAATGTACGTATCATCAAATTTGGTGATTCCATCGAATTATGTGGAGGAATTCACGTTCCAAATACAGCAAAAATTGGCTTATTTAAAATAACTTCTGAATCAGCAGTTGCAGCTGGTATTCGTAGAATAGAATCTATTACTGGACCTGCAGCAGAAGCTTATTTCAGAGAAAAAGCTGAAAAATTAGACAACATCAGTTTTCTACTTAAAAATCCAAAAGATTTGAATAAGGCGGTGGACGATTTGATTCAGAAAAATCAACAATTAACGAAAGAAATCGAGCAATTGCAACGCGAAAAAGCAAAAATTGTAAAAGCAGAATTAAAAGCGAAAATTACAACTATCAACGGCATCAATTTCTTAGGAGAACTAGCTGACGTGGATACCAATTCAGTGAAAGACAGTCTTTTCCAATTGAAAAGTGAAACGGATAATTTTGTTGGAATACTTGGTAATGCTGACGGCGACAAATGTGCTTTAAGTTTGATTATTTCTGATAATTTGGTAGAAGATAAAAAATGGAACGCCTCACAAATTATTCGCGAAGTAGCAACACACATACAAGGTGGTGGTGGTGGACAAGCATTTTTCGCAACAGCAGGAGGTAAAAAATCAGACGGACTTAAAACAGCAATTGAAGCGGTAAAAAGTAGATTAAACTAATTTGAAAAAAGTACTCATCATAAGTTATTACTGGCCTCCAAGTGGTGGAAGTGGCGTTCAAAGATGGCTGAAATTTGTGAAGTACTTTCGAGAATTTGGAATTGAACCCATCGTTTTAACAATTGACCCTGCATTTGCAACTTTTCCAAATCACGATTATTCACTTTTGAAAGAAATCCCGGAAGGAATTGAGATTCATACCACGCAAGCAAGTAGCCCTTTTGAACTATATAAAAAAGTGCGAAAAAAAGATGCGCCACAAGCTGGGTTTTCAGGAGAAAAAAAGACAGGTTTGGTCGATAAAGCAATACGTTTCATTCGTGGTAATTTCTTTATTCCCGATGCACGAATTGGATGGAATAAATTTGCACTTGAAAAAGCGAAAGAACTTATTCAATTCCATAACATCGATAGCATTGTAACAACCTCTCCACCCCACTCTACTCAATTGATTGGCTTGGAATTAAAACGAATGTTCAACCTTCATTGGTTGGCAGATTTACGCGATCCTTGGACAGAAATTTATTACAATCAAGAGCTTTTTCGTACATCTTTTGCAAAGAAAAAAGATTACAAACTCGAGCAATTATGTTTGAAAAATGCCGACAAAATTGTTGTTGTAAGTGAAGACATCAAACGTCATTTTGGTGCCAAACGTAAAGAAATCCTCGAAAAAATCCACGTAATACCAAACGGCTTTGATGAAACCGATTTAACTAATAATCTTGGTCAGAAAAACGTAACCCCGAATAGCAATTCGGGGAATAATCTGGGATACAATTCAAGTAATAAAACTATCAGCTACGTTGGAAACCTAGGAGAACAATACCCTGTCGAAGGATTTTTAGAAGCTTTTTCAGAAATAGTGAAAAAAGACAATGATTGGAAACTACATTTTGTTGGGAATTGCCAC
>CAMDGP010000157.1 GCA_945897765.1 Chitinophaga pinensis | reverse complement strand
CAAACCGACTTTAATGTGACTTGTACTAACATTTCTGGATTTTCATTCTTTGGAATGGGCGGAGACAATGAAACTCCTCTTCCTGTTGAGTTAATTTCATTTACTGGTTTCTGTGGTGAAAATCAAACAACAATCAATTGGAAGACAGCATCTGAGTTTAATTCGTCTTACTATCTTGTAGAGAAATCTACTGATGGTGAAAATTGGAGAGAAGTTAACAATCAACCTGCCGCTGGATTCAGCACCGAAGAACTAAGCTATCAATTCATTGATGTTGCGTACATTGATGCTGCTTATTACCGATTGACGCAAGTGGATGAAAATGGAGAAATGAAAGTTTATGATCCCATTTCAGTTGGATGTAATGAAAATGGAAACTACATTAAAACGTATCCAAATCCAAGTGATGCATCTTTCCAAGTATTGGTAAATAATAAATCTCTAATTGGTAAAGCAACAATTAAAATGATTGATACCAAGGGAACTGTAGTTTCAATGAAAGAAGTACAAGTGGAAGAAGGAACAAATTTATTCTACTTGAATGAAAATAGGGCTCCAGGTATTTATTATATTTCAATTAGTAATGGAAATGTTTCAACAGAAGTGGTAAAACACAGTGTGAGATAAAAACAATAAGAAAATAGAATACTAAAAGACCGCCTCAAAAAAGGCGGTTTTTTAGTTTAAAAAACGTTTTTACCAAATATCTGAATATGCAGAGTTAAAGTTACAGATGCAACGAATTCTAGTTTAACTTTGTCATTATGATATATTAAACATTAAAAATAAAATTATCTATGAAAAAACTTTTAATTCCTTCTGCTTTGCTAACTGCTTCTATCGGATTCTTTGCTTTTAAAAGCGAATTAACTAATTTAAATAAATTCCATAAAAGCCCATTAAATAGCAATGGTATATCTGGCGGTAAAGCTGGTGCTCCTGGAGAACAAAATTGTACATCTTGTCATAGTGGCTCTACTCAAGCTGGCACAACTGAAAACCTATTTACAGTTTTAGATGGTTCTAATAATCCAGTGACAACATACATCTTAGGCGATACTTATACAGTTACGCTTGCTATGAATTCAAATCCATCTAAAAAAGGATTCCAAGCAACAGCATTAACAGCAAGTAATGTAATGGCAGGGGACTTTACAGCCACTGCGTCAACTCAACTTAATTCGGCAACAATTTCAGGCGGCGTTAGAAAATACGCTAATCATAAAAGTTCAAGTAACACAAGCGCAACGCCTCTTTGGTCATGGACATGGACAGCGCCTTCAACAAATGTTGGTGACGTTACATTCTATGTAGCATCGAATAAAGCAAATGGTAACAATCAAGATTCTGGAGACCAGATTTTTCTGTCCCAGCATGTAATTGCTGCACCATCGACCTCAGGAATTGAAGAAAATACATTTAAAAGTTTCTTTAGAACTTCTTTCAATACTGAAAAAAATGGTGTTCATTTAAACTTTAATAGTTTAAAAGCAGATAAAATTTCAATTAATATTGTTGATTTAACTGGCAAATCAATTCTAACAAGAAACATTGGTTTTTCTAAAATTGGTGAAAATTCTGAATTTGTTTCTTTACCAAATAAACTTCCTAATGGCTATTATTTGGTTAATTTATTTTTAAATAACAAGGCCTTATCTTCAAAGATTCTTGTTCAATAAAGTTTAATTAATTTTTGTGTATCCGCAATCATACTAGTAAAATACTTTAATATTGAAAACTAAGGATTTATTCGAAGTGAGAACTATTTAGTGATTGATAACGAACAATGAGTGGCCTTGAATTTCATGGTTTTAGCTACTGAACTGAAATTGGTTTATTTTAAGGATTTCTGTAATCAGTCAGCAGACTGACGACAAAATCCAGTTTCAGAAAGGTGATAAAATTGATCGCCACGAGTTGTAAATGTTAGTAAAACAATAATTTGCGAACAAAATAGAAATTCAGAGCCTTGACCTTTTTGTTTCTTTGAGCCTGTACTGAGCCAGTCGAAGTATCAAGAAAAAAAGAAAGGCAAAAAAAAAATTGCTTAAATTGAATTTATTTTTCGAATTATGAATTTCAGTTTAATTTTTTTAGTGTTATAAAAGCGTATACTCATATTAGTTTTAAAATTGAGTCAGTTTATGTTAAAGTAGGCTGACTTTTTTTTCGCCTAATACGCAAGTATTCGTTTACGGTTGTATTAAAAAAAGAAATTTACTTAATCAATTTCTCGTTTTTTCATAGAATTTACCCAACCAGCAACAAGGAATAGTTGGGCGAATAGATAGGTACTCATTATCCAAAAGGAAGCTTGTGCAATTTCTTGGTAGAACATATTCCAAGCCAATAAACTATCCGAAACAACGAACAAAAAAGCGCCTAATAGCAAAATTTCACCCTTTTTCAATGTTTTAGAAACGAAAACTTGAATTACAGCAAACAACATGGTAGAAATAACCAAGGCATAAATGGTCACAGGAATTTTCATCTTTCCTAACTTTTCCCACATTGTTGAAAGAAAGTAAAATAAGTAAATCCCAATCAAAGCCAAACTAACAAAAACCCAAGGATAGGAAAAGGAAGATTTTATTTTTTTTAAAAATAAGCGAATGTAAAAGATGTGGGCTATTAAAAAGGAAATTAAACCACTGATGAAAAAAAAATCGTTGTAGTCTGAAAAGAGTAACAAAATATCGCCTAATGTAGAAAATACTAAAGCTTGCATTAATATTTCTTTTCCTGAGAAATACGAACGCGTAGTAGCATACATTATTAAACTTGGAATAAGAAAAGGTTTTAGATAAAAGTTGACATCTGGAATCTTCACCCAAACTGTGATTAAATAAACAATGTAAAAAGCAAGCACAAAATAAAGGAGGTTCTTTTTCATATATTTAAGTTCACTTAAGCTATTAGTAAAAATAGTTTAAAACTTGAAACATTTACATAATTCAACTTTAAAATTCGTTATTCAACCCTTTTCTAAAAAATCCTTACCTTTAAACCTCAATTTTAAAATCAATTCCCTTGGCGAAAACTTTTGATGACAAAGGCGTAGCGGAAACCCCGTTGATGAAGCAATACAATCAAATCAAAGCGCGTCACCCAGAGGCGTTGCTGTTGTTTCGTGTAGGCGATTTTTACGAAACGTTCCGCGAAGATGCAATTAAAACATCGAAGATTCTTGGCCTCATTTTAACTAAACGCAAAAATGGAACGGCCGCTGAAATTGAATTGGCGGGCTTCCCACATCACTCTCTAGACACGTATTTACCAAAATTGGTGCGTGCCGGTCAACGCGTGGCGATTTGTGACCAATTGGAAGATCCAAAAATGACCAAAACGATTGTGAAACGTGGCGTTACGGAATTGGTGACACCCGGAGTTTCTTTCAACGACCAAGTTTTGGAACAAGGAAAAAACAACTTTTTGTGTGCCATTCATTTCGGGAAAGAAGAAATTGGAGTGTCATTTCTCGACGTTTCTACAGGTGAATTTTTAGTCGCAGAAGGAGATAGAGAATACATCGATAAATTAATAAGTGGTTTCGAACCCAGCGAAATCATTTTTCAAAAAAATAGAAACAAAGATTTTCAAGGTCAATTTGGCGAAAACCATTACACGTTCCGATTGGAAGATTGGATTTTCACGACGGAATACGCCAATGAAAACCTAAATAAACACTTCGGAACAAGTTCTTTAAAAGGTTTCGGAATCGAGAATTTGTCGCTTGCCATCGTTGCAGCAGGCGCGGTTTTTCATTATTTGAACGAAAATCAACACCAAAAATTAGGACACATCACCGCGATTTCACGCATCGAAGAAGAGAAATACGTGTGGCTCGATCGTTTTACCATTCGAAATTTGGAATTGGTGTATTCGACCAACGAAAATGCGAAAACACTTACCGATATTCTTGACAAAACCTATACGCCAATGGGCGGACGCATGATGAAACGTTGGATGATATTACCTTTGAAAGATCAAAAACCAATAAATGAACGATTGGATGTCGTTGAATATTTGACTAAAAACGAAGAAATTTCTTATGAATTAGGACAACGTTTGCGTGAAATTGGCGACTTAGAACGTTTGATTTCAAAAGTGGCGGTTGGAAAAGTGAATCCGAAAGAAGTGATGCACTTGCGCCGAACTTTGTTGCAAATTCAACCGATTAAAAATCTTTTACAAGATAATAAAATTGCTTCGCTGAAAAAAATGATGGAGCAATTGAACGCTTGCAAAACGCTGATTCAGTTGATAGAAACGAATCTTTGCGACGAACCAGCAGGACAACTTGGAAAAGGGATGATTATTCGTCAAGGTTTTCATCAAGAATTGGACGAACTGCGCGAAATTTCTTTTAATGGAAAAGATTATTTGAAACGCTTGCAAGAACGTGAGGCAGAACGAACAGGAATTCCAAGTTTGAAAGTTTCGTTTAACAACGTTTTTGGTTACTACATCGAAGTGCGAAATACACACAAAGATAAAGTTCCCGAAGACTGGATTCGCAAGCAAACCTTGGTAAGTGCTGAGCGCTACATCACCGAAGAATTGAAGGAATACGAAAGTAAAATTTTAGGTGCGGAAGAAAAAATCTATGCCATCGAAGCGCGTTTATTTCAAGATTTGGTGGTTGGAATGTCGGATTACATTCAGCCGATTCAACACAACGCAACTGTTATTGCACGTTTGGATTGCTTGTTTTCATTCTCACAAGTTGCAATAGAAAATAAATACAATCGTCCTGAAATCAACGATGGTTTGGTGTTGGACATCAAAAATGGTCGTCATCCTGTGATTGAAAAACGCTTGGCTTTGGGTGAAGAATATATTGCCAATGACGTTTTGCTCGACAACAATAGTAAGCAAATCATTATGATTACCGGACCGAACATGAGTGGTAAAAGTGCGATACTGCGTCAAACAGCATTGATTGTCTTGATGGCGCAAATGGGATGTTTTGTTCCTGCTGACGCTGCAAAAATTGGCTTGGTCGATAAAATATTTACACGCGTTGGAGCTTCGGACAACATTTCTTCTGGTGAATCAACGTTTATGGTTGAGATGAACGAAACGGCGAGTATTTTGAATAATATTTCCGACCGAAGTTTGATATTATTGGATGAAATTGGTCGTGGGACAAGCACGTATGACGGAATTTCAATTGCGTGGGCGATTGCCGAATTTTTGCACGAAAACCCAAAAGCGAAAAGTAAGACCTTGTTTGCAACGCATTACCACGAACTCAATGAAATGCACAAGCGTTTTGATCGCATCAAAAATTACAACGTTTCAGTAAAAGAAATGGGTAAAAAAGTGTTGTTCTTGCGCAAATTAGTTCCCGGTGGTAGCGCCCATTCTTTTGGTATTCACGTGGCGCGCATGGCTGGAATGCCGAATTTTGTGGTGCAACGTGCCGAGCAAGTGTTGAAGGATTTGGAAAGTTCGCATGCGAGCGTGGGTAGTAGTTCAAAAGGTAAAAAATCAACGAAAGAAGTCTTGAATGAATCAGCGAATATGCAATTGAGTTTCTTCCAATTAAACGATCCGGTTTTG
>CAMDGP010000156.1 GCA_945897765.1 Chitinophaga pinensis | reverse complement strand
GAGGCGAAACTTCCTTGGAATGGGCACCAAAATTTGCTGAAGTTGGAACGACAGTTATCGATAATTCTTCGGCTTGGAGAATGGATCCAACGAAGAAATTAGTTGTTCCAGAAATCAATGGCGATGTTCTTACAAAAGAGGATAAAATTATTGCCAATCCAAATTGTAGCACGATTCAGTTAGTATTAACACTTACTCCTCTTCACAAAAAATATGGTGTAAAAAGAGTAATCGTTTCAACGTACCAATCCATCACAGGTACAGGCGTAAAAGCGGTTCAACAAATGGAAAATGAGCGCAATGAAATTTCGGGTGAAATGGCTTACAAATATCCGATTGATAAAAATTGTATTCCGCAATGTGATTCTTTTTTGGACAATGGCTACACTAAGGAAGAAATGAAATTGACGAATGAAACTAAGAAAATTTTAGATCCAACAATCAATGTAACGGCTACTGCTGTGCGAGTTCCCGTTGTTGGTGGACATTCAGAAGCTGTGAATATTGAGTTTGAAAACGATTTTGATTTGAATGAAGTTCGTCGCTTGCTACACGAAATGCCAGGAATCACGTTGAAAGACGATCCAACAACTTATTCGTATCCGATGCCAAAATACGCTGAAGGAAAAGACGATGTGTTTGTGGGTAGAATTCGCCGTGATGAAAGTCAAGCAAATACTTTGAATCTCTGGATTGTTGCCGATAATTTACGCAAAGGAGCAGCAACGAATGCCGTTCAAATCGCGAAGCTTTTAATGGAAAAAAGGTTGATTTAATGAGGTTTTTAGGGTTATAGCTATAAAAAGTTAAAAAATATTTAAGTTTTTAGGGTTAAGAACGTAATAAAAATAATTATTTTGCTATTTTTGTGTTTATAAGCATAAAATGATAGCGAGAAAATTCTATATAAAACAAATAGAACCATTTATTGATAAACCATTCATCAAAGTTTTAACTGGGCTTAGAAGAAGTGGAAAGTCAAGTATATTGAGCTTACTCAAAGATACTTTATTAGAAAGAGGAATCAAAAAGGAATCAATCATTCACGTCAATTTAGAAAGTTTTCAATTTCGACATTTGGATTCTGATGTTGCAATCTATACTTATCTGCAAACGCAAATACACGAAAATGAGCGTGTTTACATTTTACTAGATGAAATACAAGAAGTAGAAAATTGGGAGCGTGCAGTGAATGCTATGCTTGTAGATTTTAATGCGGACATTTACATAACCGGTTCAAATTCAAGATTACTTTCTTCCGAGCTTTCCACCTATTTAACAGGAAGATATGTTGAATTTCACATTCAAACGTTGTGTTTTGAGGAGTTTTTGGATTTTAGAAAAGTGAGAGGAATTGAGGATAAAAACCAACGTGAAGCTTTTAATGAATTTAGAAAATATGGTGGCTTTCCTGTACTTCACACAATGGATTACGATTTAGAAACGGCTTATAAAATCGTTTTTGATATTTATTCCTCAGCGATATTACGAGACACTGTTCAACGCAATAATATCCGAGATACAGAATTATTGGAACGCATTGTGAAATTTGTTTTTGACAATATCGGTAGTAGTATTTCAGCCAAAAATATCGCCGATTATTTCAAAGGTCAACAGCGAAAAATAGATTTGAACACTATCTACAATTATCTCAAGGCGTTGGAAAGTTCGTTTATTGTTTATAGAATTCCAAGATATGATGTCAAAGGAAAAGAGATACTAAAAACACAAGAAAAGTACTTTGTTGGCGATATTGCTTTGGTTCATGCAATGACTGGATTAAAAGACAGAAACACAGCTGGAATATTGGAAAACATTGTAATGCTTGAACTTCGAAGAAGAAATTACAAAGTTTATGTCGGAAAACTCTACACTACGGAAATTGATTTTATTGCTGAAAAAGGCAATGAAAAAGTGTATATACAAGTATGTTTTAAAATGGAGGCAGAAACAACGATTGAAAGGGAATTTAAACCACTTCTGAAAATCAAAGACAATTACCCAAAATATGTATTGAGTTTAGATGAAGAATGGACAGATAATGTTGAAGGAGTGAAACATTTACACATCGCTGATTTTTTATTGATGGAGAAGTGGGTTTGAGTTGGGAAAGAAAAGCGTTCGTTGATTTTTGCACAAAAAAAAACGGATGCTTTCACACCCGTTTTAGTTTTGTAAAACAAAGTTTTTAATTTCGAAAATGCCAAATAATGTTTTCGCCTCGGAGTAAGTATGTATTGAATTTGGGATAACTAAAAAATCATTTTTCCTCTAAATTTTCTAGCAAATCATTCTTTATGAAAAGATAATTTTTCCTAACTTCAAGTAAACTATGAAGAATGAAATCATTTTATACCGCCCAAATGAAATGGCTGAACACATCGAAGTGCGGCTTGACGAAGACAATGAGACTTTTTGGCTGACCCAAGAACAAATTGCTCAAATATTTGAAAGAGACAGAACAGTAATTTCTAAACATTTAAAAAATATTTTCAAGAATCAAGAATTAGATGAAAAAGTGGTTAGTGCATTTTTTGCACATACCACTAAACATGGTGCTGTTATTGGAAAAACTCAAAGTAAAAAAGTTAAATATTACAACCTTGATGTGATTTTATCTGTTGGTTATAGAGTTAACTCCAAAAAAGGTACACAATTTCGTGTTTGGGCGAATAGAGTATTGAAAGAATATTTATTAAAAGGTTACAGTGTCAATAACCGAATGAATCGTTTAGAGGACAATTTGGAACATATTAAAAACAAAGTTGATCAAATTGAACTTCAGGTAAATTCTCAACTAATTCCAACCCAAGGTGTTTTCTTCGATGGACAGATCTTCGATGCTTATGAATTAATGTCGCGAGTTATTCGTTCTGCCAAGAAAGAAATCATCCTAATCGACAGTTATATCGATGAAACAGTGTTGACACATCTCGGTAAACGCACTGAAAATGTGGCAGCAACAATTTACACCAAATCAATTTCAAAAACCTTAAAACTTGACCTTGAAAAACACAACAGCCAATATCCACCTATTCAAATCCAAGAACTTCAAAATAGCCACGACCGTTTTCTCATTATCGACCACAAAGAATTGTATCACATTGGCGCTTCGCTAAAAGATTTAGGCAAGAAATGGTTTGCTTTTTCAAAGATGGATGAGAAGATGTTGGCATTCGTTTTAAGTCGATTATTGAAAAACTAGCACCGATATTGATAGAAGTGTGTCGAATTTGATAAATATGTCGGATATCCAAAAATAAAATATACTATTAGGAGCAGGCTACATACTATATATTTTGAATTGCACCATAATTGAACAAAAACACAGCAACTCTAACCCCGATCTATCTTATTATTAAGGCTTTAAATGCACAATCTTCCCCTCTCGCATCACCACGATAACAGAGTTTTTCACTTTTTTGTACTTCACCATATTTTGGTATGCCAACTTGAGGCCTTCAAGTACTTTTTTTCGTAAATCTTCGTGATATTCTTCAGGTGTCATATTGCTTTTATTGATTCAAATTTTTTAAAATTATGAATTTTTAATTCTTTGGTTTTTATCCCTTCGGCAATGAGTTCAATTTCACCAAAAGTATTATCAAAAATCATCGTGTGATCAACAATTGGCATGTAAATTTCAAATAAATTTTTGATTCCTTTTAAATACCTTCTTTCGATTACCTCACTAGGAATGTTGTGTCCTCCTTCTAAAACCCTTGTTCTAACTCGTTCCTTTGCTAAATCAACACTTTCTAACCAGAAAAACAAAAGGCTAACTGTGTAACCTTTCTCTTGTGCTTTTAAGATGAAATTTCGATAACTTCTTGTAGATAATGTTGTTTCAAATGAAAAACTGATACCATTTTCTAAAAAATCATTTATTCGATTTAACATGATTCTTCCCGCTTCAAAAGCAGCTTTTTCTGGTTGAAATGGCGATAAACCCTTTGCAATTTCGTCAGCGTTTACAAATTCTTTACAATTTAAAATTTCTGGTAGAATTGTAAATGAGGCAGTTGTTTTTCCTGCCCCATTACAACCCGAAATAATGTAAAGATTTTTCACATTTAATTACTTACAAATCGTTTCCTCAGTCATCTTAAGAATTTTGCGAACTTCTTCCAAAGTTGGAGCTTCTGCATACGTTCTTAATACTGGTTCTGTTCCTGAAGGGCGAATCATCATCCAACGGTTTTCATCGAAGAAATATTTGAAACCGTCTATTGTTTTCACTTCTTTCACTTCATAATCACCGAATGCCTTGTAGTTGTCTGCTTTGCAATTCGCAATAATGTTTTGTTTCATTTCTTCTGTGATGTGCAAATCACTTCTTTCAAATTTGAATGGACCAACGATGTCATAAACTTCTTCGATTAATTCATCCAAAGATTTTCCAGATTTCGCCATAAATTCCCAGATGATTAAACCCATCCAAATTCCATCGCGCTCAGGAATGTGACCTTTCACTGCAATTCCTCCGGATTCCTCTCCACCTAACAAAACGTCTTCTTTCACCATAATCGTAGCGATTTCTTTGAAACCGATTTTTGTTGTGGTTACTTCTAATCCGTAATGTTCACACATTTTGTAAACGCGAGGCGTAACACTGAATGCAATCGCCACTTTTCCAGTCATTTGCTTGTATTTCACCATGTAGTGAATCAACAATAAGATGATATGATGTGAATCAATGAATTCTCCTTTACCGTTGTATAAACCTATTCTATCAGCATCTCCGTCAGTTGCCAATGCACAATAAACACCTTCGTTTGCTGCTAAATATGCTTCCAACTCTTTTAAGTTTTTAGCAATCGGTTCAGGTGCTTGTCCCATGAAAGAAGGATTCGGGTCGCAATGCAATAATTCTACATTTGGTAAAATACGAGGCATTACACGTTGACCAGCACCATACATCGCATCATAAACCAATCGCATTCCTGATTTTTCAATCGCTTCTAAATCGAAGTTCTTTTTAACATGCTCCACGTACAATGTTTCGATATCAATCACTTCTACTTTTCCAGCAGCCATAGCTTCTTCGATAGAACTATTTTCAAAATCGATACTACAAACTTCTGGGATAATATCTTCCACTTCTTGAACGTGCTCAGGTGCCAAAGGTCCACCAAAATCTGCTTTCAATTTATATCCGTTGTAAGAAGCTGGATTGTGACTTGCCGTTAAATCAACACCAATTTGACATCCAAAAGTATTTGCTGCCAAAGAAATCATCGGTGTAGAAACAAATCCACGAGACATTTTTACTGGAATTCCTTGTGCGATGAATACTTTCACTGCTGTTTCCATGAACAATTCTCCTGCAAAACGACAATCATGTCCTACAAAAACAGAAGGATTTTCATAATTCTTTTTCAACCAAATTCCTGTTGCTTCTGTAACACGCGCCACATTATCAACTGTGAATTCTTTTGCGATGATAGCTCTCCAGCCATCTGTTCCAAATTTAATTTTAAGTGACATATTTTTTAGGTTAATTTGATTTGAAAAAATAATGTATGCAATGATTTTAAGGTCAAAAACTCGTGTACGAAAAAACAGTCACCCTCCTTAATCCTCC
>CAMDGP010000155.1 GCA_945897765.1 Chitinophaga pinensis | reverse complement strand
CTTTTTCTGCGTTGAAAGCTGGAAGTTCAAATTTTAATTTCCAATTTTCAACAAAAACAGAAGTCTCTACTAATTTTAGGATCGAAACAGAATGTTCTTGTTTTTCCTTTTTATCTGCAAGTTCGTTATCTGCTTTTTCTAATTGTTTTGCCAAATAACACTTACCATTACAGTTCATTTCAGGTCTATCCTTGTTTTCACATTCGATAGCCGCGATTTCCTTTTGATTGAAGTAAAAATTAAATTGCCAGAATGCGCTGTAAATAACCTTGCTTAAGATTAAGGAAACTAACAAGAAACTTTTTAAAATGCGCATCTATTTGAAAAGTGGTACAAAGTTAAGGTTTAAAAGGATTGGAAAATGTCGCCGTGCAAAAAAAAAGAAGTTTATTCTTTTTCATTTTGAAATCGGATAATTTGAAATTTTACTTAACTCTTTAGGCATCAAAACTCTTTAATAGAAATTGAAAAAAATATACGACAGTAATTTCTAAGTATCCAATTTTTCATAAGCATAACATTTAAAGAATAATGCATAATGTTGATCTAGCCGTGTCAGATTACATAAAATTTCCTCGCTTTCATCCTCATTTTTCTTGCAACTCAAACAAAGTTGAGGTTTGGGGAACAAATTTGGATTTATTGCCGTTCCGTCGTCGTCGAAATAGTTTGATTCGTTTTCCATCAGGTTGATTTAGCGAAAACCAATCTTCTAATAAATACTCGGAAACTCCTCTGAATCAAATTCATTCATGATAGAATATGCTTTTTCAACGATATCATCGATACTCGGTTTTGAGAAATAATCTCCATCCGAACCGTACGCAGGGCGGTGGTCTTTAGCACTCATCGTTTCTGGCGCAGCATCCAAGAAATAATATCCTTTTTGTTCCACCATTATTTTATCCAACATAAATGCAGTTGCTCCACTGCTAACGTCTTCATCTACAATCAATAAACGATTCGTTTTCTTCAAAGAATCCGCAATTATATGATTAATATCAAATGGCAACAATGTTTGAACGTCAATTAATTCAGCATCAATACCTAATTCTAATAATGTTTTTGCTGCAAGTTCACATAAGTTGAAAGTGGAACCATAAGAAACAATCGTCAAGTCATTTCCTTTTTTAACTATTTCAGGAACTCCTAAGGCTTCTTTGAATTCACCAACGTTGATTGGCATTCTTTCTTTTGTTCTATACCCATTTAAAGGTTCGATTACCAATGCTGGTTCGTCAGAAGCTAAAAGCGTATTGTAGAATCCAGCAGCTTTAGTCATATTTCTCGGTACACAAACGTGCATTCCACGAACGGAATTTACAATCATTCCCATCGGAGAACCACTGTGCCAAATTCCTTCCAAACGATGACCTCTCGTTGAAATAATTAACGGAGCTTTTTGTCCACCTTTTGTACGATATTGTAAAGTCGATAAATCATCCGACATAACTTGAATCGCATATAACAAATAATCTAAATATTGAATTTCAGCAATCGGACGTAAACCCCTCATTGCCATACCAATACCTTGACCAATAATGGTGCATTCGCGAATTCCTGTATCAAAAACACGAATCTCGCCAAATTGCTCCTGTAAACCTTCTAAGGATTGATTTACACCACCAATTTTTCCTGCATCTTCACCAAAAACGATAACTTCAGGATAATTTTCAAGGATTTTACGGTAATTTTCTCTCAAGATAATTCGTCCGTCTTCCATTTTTACCTCGTTATCATAAACAGGCGCCACAGGTTGAACTTTAAGTGCTGACTGTTCTGATTGAGAATGCAAATGAGAACTGTAACGATCAAAATTTTCACCATTAAAACCTTTAATCCAATTAGAAAGTGCCGTTTTTGATGGAATTGATTCTTCACGCACCATTCTCAAAACTTTGCGAGCAATTGTCAAAATATCTTTACGAATTGGTTCAAAAGCTTTTTCAAGTGCTTCAACTTCTTTCTGAATAAAAACACCATTTTCACTTTCTGCTGCAACAGCTTTAATAAATGCAACTGCCTGATTCAAATCTTGTTTGATTGAACTTATAAATGCACTCCAAGCATTATTTTTAGATTGACGAACGGTGGCTTTTGCATCAACGCTAATTTTATCTAATTCTTCTGCAGAAGCTAGTGTTAATCCATCAGCATTGAAGGCTAAAATCCATTCTTTAAATTTATTAATACAATCGAAATCGTGTTCCCATTGTAAACGTTCTTCCGATTTATAACGTTCGTGTGAACCTGAAGTTGAATGTCCTTGCGGTTGATTTACTTCTTTCACATGCACCAAAACAGGAACGTGTTCTTCACGCGCTAATTTTACTGCTTTTTCATACGTTTCACACAAATGCGCATAATCCCAACCTTTGGTAACGAAAATCTCATATCCATTATGATCTTCTGTGCGTTGCATTCCTGCTAAAGCTTGAGAAATACTTCCAGTTGTTGTTTGAAATTCACGAGGAACAGAAATTCCATAACCATCGTCCCAAACTGACATTACCATCGGCACTTGTAAAACGCCAGCAGCATTTATTGATTCCCAAAAAGGTCCTTCTGAAGTCGAAGCATCGCCAATAGTTCCAAAAGCAACTTCGTTTCCTTCGTTACTGAATATTTTAAATTGAGGTAAATCCCTTAAAGAAGGATTATTTCTGTACATTTTTGAAGCTTGTGCCAAACCAACTAAACGTGGCATTTGACCAGCGGTTGGGGAAATATCAGAAGAACTATTTTTTTGTTCCATCAGATTTTTCCAATTGCCTTTTTCGTCTAGATTTCTAGTAGCAAAATGTCCACCCATTTGACGTCCAGCAGATTGAGGCTCTAAAATCACATCAGTATGGGCATACAAACCAGCAAAATATTGTTGAATAGTTAATTCGCCAATTGCCATCATTATTGTTTGATCACGGTAGTAACCCGAGCGAAAATCACCATTTTGAAACTGTTTAGCAAGAGCAATTTGCGCCAATTCTTTTCCATCGCCAAAAATTCCAAATTTTGCTTTTCCTGTTAGCACTTCTTTTCTTCCTAAAAGCGAGGTTTCACGAGATTCACAAGCTAATTTAAAATCTGCTATAACTTGTGATTTAAATGACTCAAAATCAATGTTTGATGTTGTTTGCGTTGCTGTTGCTTTTGCCATATTTGTTTTAAAAAGGTAGACAAATATACGGAAAATCGTTCCTTATTTAGTGACTAGTAATAATGAATTAATGATATTTGTAAGAACAAAAAAAAACAAGTCGATTATGTCTATCAAAATTGAATTGTGCGCAGCCTCGATTGAAGCGATTGAAATTGCAAGAAAATTAAATATTGACCGAATTGAATTATGTCAAGATTTAGAGCAAGGTGGTTTAACTCCTTCAGCAGGCTTAATTCAATATGCTATTTCTAAAGATATTGAAACACATGTACTTATTCGTCCGAGAGCTGGAGGTTTTAACTATTCAGATTTAGAATTGGAAGTGATATTAAATGATATTCAAATCGCAAAAAAATTGGGTGCAAAAGGAATCGTTGTGGGTGTTTTAAAAGCAAATTTTGAGTTAGACATTTCTTCATTAGAAAAAATCACAGCAATTTCAGAAGGATTGGAATTGACTTTTCATAGAGCTTTTGATGAAAGTATCGACTGGAAAAAATCAATTGACGCATTGATAGAGCTTGGATTTAATCGTATATTAACTTCTGGATTTGCATCGAATGTTGAAATCGGATTTGAAAATTTAAAGAGAATGGTTGAATTCGCTGAAAATCAAATTGAAATAATGCCTGGAGGCGGTATAAATGCGGCAAATATTGCCAAAATAATTAATGAAATTAGTCCTAAATCAATTCATTTTTCTGGCACTGTAAAATCAATTTTAGACGAAGATTCTTTGTTTTCTGAAACAATTTTGAAAGTGGAAGAAAAGCGCGTCGAACGAATTTTAGATTGCATTAAAAAGCAACCGATTACTAAGAATTGAAGTCAAAGTTTAAAAACAAAAAAAACGCAAAATTTCTTCTGCGGGTTAGGAAATAACTTTAAAATTAGATTCTAATTTTTCACAAATCTTTTGGCAATTACAGCTCCATTTTGGCATATAGCTCGCACTAAATAAATGCCATTTTCGATATTTGAAATGTCAATTGAATTAGAGATTAGTACTTTTTCATAAATCAATTTTCCGTCGAGAGAGAGGATACTTACGTTGTAGAAGTTTGGGTTATCGAAAATCAACTTATCAGAAGCTGGATTCGGGTAAAATAAAAGTGAGTTATTGGTTAATTCGTTAACACTTGCATTTGGGTCATAAGTGTAAACACGCACGTAATCCACGGTCATTTCAGCAGGGAAAACAGTTGTTGCATCTGGGTAACCTGGCCAATTTCCTCCAACAGCAAGATTTAATAATAAATAAAAAGGTAATTGAAATTCTTCTGTTCCATTTATTCCATTAGCAATGTTTAATTGAAAATATAGCGCTTCGTCCATATACCATTTTATTGCCAATGAATCCCATGTTACCACGTAGTTATGAAATTCAGTAACGTTTGCATCAATAACTCCTCCCATATAGTTATGACCAACGTTATCCCAATGTGCTGTTCCGTTTATTTTAGGATTATTATTAATGTGTTCCATCACATCTATTTCACCACATCGCGGCCAACTAACTTGGTCAATATTTGTTCCTAACATCCAAAATGCTGGCCATAAACCTTTTCCCATCGGAGCTTTTAAACGTGCTTCTACTTTTCCATAGTGCATTTGAAATTTACCTTTTGTGATAATTTTTGCAGAGGTATATTCATTTGTTTGGAATTGTTCTTCACGTGCAGTAATCAGCAACTCACCATTTGAAATACTTAGATTTGTCGGACTATCACTATAGTATTGAGCTTCATTGTTTCCAAATCCCCAACCACCAACATCTTTTGTCCACTTGGTATTGTCCAATGTTGTACCATCAAATTCATCATTCCAAATCATTGTCCATTGTGCTTGACTTGCGAATGTCAATAAGGTGAAAAAGGAAAGTAGTTTTATTTTTTTCATAGGTAGTGGTTTTTATTTTTCCTCCTTGAGGAGGGATGAAGGGAGGTGAAAAATTTCATTGTCTAATTACTAATATTCTAAATCTTTTAAGAGAAAGGTTTTATTTAATTTGAGTGTGCGCTTTCTTACCGCCAATATGAAAAATTATAATCCTAATGAAAATCCCAAATTGAGTTAATATTTTCATTTTGCCATTCTTTTTCCTTGACACTTCGATACACTTCGACGGGCTCATTGTAAAAGCTCAGTACAAGTCAAGAATCAAAAAATCAAGACTCTGAATTTATTTTTTCCGCCGAGGCGGACGCAAGTTATTGTTAAATATGTATTTACAACTCGTAGCGAACAATCTTAACTCCTTTCTGAAACTGAAATTTTTTAATCCGTCAGCTGACTGAACAGAAATTTTAAAAATTAACAGTTTCAGTTCAGTAGCTAAAACCTAGAAATTCAAGGCCAATAATTGTTAGCTAATATTCATTAAATAGTTCTTTCTTCGATTAAATTATTGATTTTCAATATTAAAGTATTTTACTGGTACGATTGCGGATACACCTATTTTTTT
>CAMDGP010000154.1 GCA_945897765.1 Chitinophaga pinensis | reverse complement strand
GATAAAATCACGTACATTAATAGCTTACTTAAATGTGGTTTTGACACCATCGATTTTGGAAGTTTTGTTTCTCCAAAGGCAATTCCTCAAATGCGAGATACAGCTGAGGTTTTAAAAGGTTTAGATTTATCTGGAGACTCTAAATTATTAGCTATTGTTGCAAATGAACGTGGTGCAGAGGATGCGCTTCAATTTCCCGAAATTGAATATTTAGGTTATCCTTTTTCAGTATCTGAAGTTTTTCAGATGAGAAACACAAACGCTACGATTCAAGAGTCTTTAACGCGTGTAGAGCAAATTCAGAATCAAGTTATAGCAAAGAATAAAAAGTTAGTTGTTTATTTATCAATGGGTTTTGGAAATCCGTATGATGAAATTTGGAATCCAGAAATCGTATTGAAATGGTCAAAGGTGTTAAGTGAAGATTTAGGCATTGAAATTTTAGCACTCTCAGACACGATAGGAATTGCAAAAGAACAAGAAGTTACTGATTTGTTTAACGTTTTGCAAGCAGAATTAAGTAAAATTGAGTTTGGAGCTCATTTTCATACACGACCTGAGACGACCTACAAGTTAATTAAAGCAGCCTATGAAGCAGGTTGTAGAAGATTTGATTCCGCTGTTAAAGGTTTTGGTGGTTGTCCGATGGCAAAGGATGATTTGACTGGAAATCTACCTACAGAGGCTTTACTTGCTTGGTTTGCAGAAAGATTAATTTTAACTCCGATAGATAAAAAAGCGTTTCAAGAATCGTATGATTTTTCAACGCGTATCTTTTCTTAACTTTTTCATTATACAATAAACTTAAATATGAATTTAAAAAGAATCGCTTGGATTGCTCTTGTTGTTTTTATTTGCAGCTTATTAGTGTGGAAATTTTCTTCAAAAGAGACACCAAAGGAAATTATTAAAGACGATAAGAAGAAAGTCTTAAAAGTAGAGCAAATCAGTACAGACTTTAATCTCAATAAATTTTCAAGTAATGAAGAAATTAAATTATTGAAAGAAATTGGAATTTGTGATTCAACACAAGCTGATGATAATAATTTGGATAATCCATCTTGTTCGCCACGTTTTTTTCGTTTTTTTAAATTGAGTAAATCTAAAGAATTAAAGGATGGTTTTATGCTTTTAGTTAGAGCTGGAGTAAATGCTTTTCCTGTTAGACGTCTTTTAATTTTTGAGCGCGAAAATGGACAGTTAGTAAAAACAAATGGTTTTGTTGGCTATATAATTGAGCGAAGAGTTATTAAAGGAAATTACGATGATATTGTAGTTCGTTTTTTTGAGCGTTACGAAAATCAAAAGTATTTTTATAATTGTCTTTATACTTGGAAGAATGGTCGCTATGTCTATGTTAATTGTGAAGCGATTAATGATTCTAAGTTAAAACCCGAAAAAGCTGATTCTGTATCCATTGAAGTTGAGAAAATATTGAATGAAAATAAACTTGTATTTTAATAAATTATACTTTTTAGTTGGTTTACTTTTAAGTTCTTGTGCTACTGGTGTTCCTACAGAAAAGATTAATTATAGTTACGCTTTCTGTGATGGAAATAGTAAGGTTTGGATGCTTCAAAAAGTAAGTAATGGTGATATCGTAGTTGAAGAAAATCTTGATTTGAGCGGGGATTTTTTAATTTTTTATTTGTCAGGAAAAGTATTGAAAGGAAATTTAAAAGACATAAGTGAACAGAAGGGTAAAATTGGTACTTATTCTCTTGACAATGAAAATGGCTATTTAACAATTAAATTTCCATCAGAAAGTTGGGATTTTTCCTTTGAATTTTCGCACGAAAATAGATTAATCCTTTATCCAACAACTGAATCTGACATCATTCAAACCTTAGAATTAGTTCCTTTTCCAGAAATGTAAACCTATATAACTAAAAATGAATAAATTAAAAAATGAATATTAAAATAGTTTCTGGCAGCACTCGAATTGGAAGAAATAGTCATCGCGTTGCATTGGCTTTGAATCATAAAATGACTACTTTAGGTATTGAATGCTCAATAGTAGATTTAAACGAAATTGATCTTCCACCATTCGAGGAACGATTAAGTTTTTTACCTGAAAAATCAGATAGATTGGTTGAAGTTTCTAATGAGCTATTAGATTCAACTGGTTTTATTTTCGTAACACCCGAATACAATGGTGGAATTTCTTCCTCATTGAAGAATTTCATTGATACTTTTGGAAGACCAGAATTTGCGGGAAAACCCATCGCTGTTGCTTCCGTTTCTTCTGGTGATTTAGGAGGAATTAGAGCTGCGATAAGTTTACAGCAATTGATTTTGGCAATTCAAGCTTATCCGCAACCTCAAATGTTGACGGTTGGATTGGTTGAGGATCAATTAAATGTTGAGGGCCAAGTTATTAATCCTAGTTTTGAGGATAAAATGAGTAGTTTCATAAATGCATTTCTTGGTTTTGCGAATCGATTTTGAAGAATAGTTGCAAGAAGTTAATCATGAAATCTCTTTCCTATTTTTTAACTTAAGCCAATTCAACCATTAATTTATCGAGGTATTTTATTTTTTGCGTTAAAGGATTTTTTAAATTTCTTGCAAAACAAACTTCATGTAGGTAGAACTACCTGATTTTTGATTTCCCAAACACCATTAGAAAATTTATATTTAACTTTGATACAATCTAATAAAAAAATAAATTATGTTTAAATATCTACTTGTATTGGCTTTGCCGATTTCAATCAATGCACAGATTAGTTCTGATGGACTAATTTTTCACGCACCATTTTCTAGTTCCTATTCTGATGCAAGCGGAAATAACATTATGATTTCCAATTTAGGAGCCACTTTTACTCAAGATAGGGATGGAGCAAATAATAACGCTGCTCTGTTTGATGGGAATTCTTCATATTTAATGATAAACCAAAATAGTTCACTAATTACTACAACAAATTTTACAATTTCTTCTTGGGTTTGGATGAATGGCGACGGCGGTGGTAATAATAGTCAAAATGCAATTTTTGAACAAAGAGATGACGACGCAACATCTTCTTCAAAATCTGCGATTTTATTCATAACAAGATATGCCAATAATCAGAGTTATTTTGGAGTTAGAAGTTCAACAGGTGGGTCAACTGTAATAGCACAAGCTGATAATGCACCCTCAAACAATCAATGGCATCATTACTGTGCAACAAAGTGTGATAATGCAATAAATTTATATATTGATGGTCAATTAGTGGCCACTGCTCCTTACAATCAAACGGGGAATTTTACAACCTCAATCGATCACGTTTCTATCGGTGCACATCATAATAGTGGTGGTTCAACTTATGGAGCTTTTAATGGAAGACTTGATGAGTTTAGAATTTACAATAAATGCTTGACAAGTGATGAAGTAAGAGATATTTATACAGATAATTTCGTTTCAGTAAAGGAATTAAGTCAATACGAGAATTTTGATGTTTATCCAAACCCAAGTATCGGGACTTATAATATTAAATTACCTGTTAATTCGAAAGCTCAATTTTTCGAAGTTTACGATGTAGTTGGTAATTTGATTTCTCATTCTAAATTGAATACTTCAACAAATGAGCATAAATTAACAATAGATTCGGCTGATGGAATTTATTTTATAAAAGTTTTAAATAGTTCAAGAGATCAAATTGGTTTTGTAAAAGTATTAAAGAATTAATACCCTAATAAAATAGGAAACTGGTTAAGGTAACTTGACCAGTTTTTTTTTGCATTAAATTTATGTTCTTAAATTAAATTTTAGACCTTTGTCAACTATCGATAAAATTTAAATGTCCTAATGGCAAAAATTGCATTACTTGTTGGAACTCGTCCGAATATTGTAAAAATTACACAATTTAAGTCTGAGTTTAAAAAAAAACCAAATCACGAATTAGTAATTATACATAGTAATCAACATTATAGTGATTCTGTCTCAAGTGCATTTTTTTCTCAATTTGATGTAAAAGTTGACATTATTTTGCCCCAATTTCAAGGTAATTCTTCTGCTCAAATAGGACATATAATTTTTCATTTAAGTAATCATTTGGTTGAAATTTCTCCCAATTTAATTATTGTGGTTGGGGATGTAAATACTACCTTGGCTGGAGCTATCGTTGCTAACAAACTCAATATTAAGTTAGCGCATTTAGAGAGTGGTTTAAGAAGTAATGACCGAACGATGCCTGAAGAAATTAATAGAAGAATTGTTGATGAATTGTCAGACTATTTTTTTATAACCGAGAAAAGTGGTTACGAGAATCTATTAAAAGAAGGAAAAGATGAAAAGCAGCTGTTTTTTGTCGGTAACACAATGATTGATTCATTAGTACACTTTCAAGATCAAATATCTTCACAAGAATTACCTTTTGATATAAATCAATCATTACCAATAGTAACTTTAACACTTCACCGTCCTTCAAATGTTGATACACAAGAAGGATTAGAGAAAATTGTAAACTTGATTGAAAAATTGATTCCTTTTTATCATCTTGTTTTTCCAATACATCCAAGAACAAAGCAGAATTTGGAAAAGTTTAACTTACAGTTTAGATTAGATTCTATTGAAAATTTAACCTTGACGACTCCTTTAGATTATTTTGCTTTTCAAAAATTGGTTTCTTTATCTTATGCTGTAATTACTGATTCTGGTGGCTTACAAGAAGAAACTACTTATTTAAAAATTCCTTGCATAACCTTACGAAAAAATACAGAGCGACCGATAACAATTGAAGTTGGCACTAATAAGTTAATGGAATTTGAACCCAATGAAATTTTAAATCAAATTAATTTGCTAAAAGCCAAATCTAGCGAGGTACCAAAATACTGGGATGGAAATGCAACTAAAAGAATTGTATCAATAATAAACACAATAGTTTAAAATGTCATATACAATGATCTTAGATGGTTCCTATCCTCAAGATATTAGAGTTAGAAAGGAAGCTGAATCAATTGCAAACGCTGGCATAGCCATTCAAGTAATTACACGGTGGAAAGAGGGTGAAAAACGAGAAGAAACAATAAATGGAGTAAAAGTTTTTAGATTAGGTTCAAATTACACACATACTTTAAAAGGTATAAACGATATTATAACTTCTATTTTCTTTATTGACTTTCCATTTAAAAAAATATTAAAAGCATTTTTATTTAAAGAAAAAGTATCTGTTTTACACGTTCATGATTTACCTTTAATTAAAACAGTTGTCGCATGTAATAAAAAAGGTTTACCAATACTTTTAGATTTACACGAGAATTATCCCGAAATGTTGGAAGAACTTAAATTCACCTCAAAAGGATTCTTTAAATCAATGAAGGATAAGCTTTTTTTTAATGTAAATCGTTGGAAGAAATTTGAAAAAACACAAATCAATAAGGCAAATCATATTATTGCTGTTATTGAGGAAATGAAAGAAAAATTGATTAGAGAATATTCCATTTCTTCTGAAAAAATTACTGTAATCTCAAATTATGAAAAATTAGATTTTGCGAACAATAGTGAAATTGATGAATTTGAGTTTAAAAAGGATGTATTTTACATTGCCTACGTTGGTGGAATTAGTGCGGTTAGAGGTCTTGAAACGGTAATTAAAGCAATATCAATTTCCAGTCAAGAGCAACAAAAAGTTGAATTTATCATTGTAGGGAATGGAAATTTAAGTTATGTCGATTCGT
>CAMDGP010000153.1 GCA_945897765.1 Chitinophaga pinensis | reverse complement strand
CGATGGATTATAGATATCAAAAAGCCGCACATTATATGATAGCACTTTCAACTCATTTTGTTTTTTAGAATCTTCAAAAAGGGTAAAAGCAAAGGCTCTGAAATGCAATTTTCCACCAATCAAAATTACCGCCAAAGAAACGAGTACCCATTTGGAACGAAAAACCAGCCAAACTATTAAAATAAGAACATTTACTCTACTAATTATCGGATAAGCTAATCCTAAAAAAGGTAAAATAAAAATTGTGTCTGGGTGAATTAAAGGTGCAAGGTAGCAAGTCAATAACGTTAAAAAACTAATTACTGAAGCGATTTTAAAAAGTAAAGGAATTCCGAAATAGCGAATTTTAGCCATTTTTACTTTGATTAAAAAGAAAATCTTTTTCTTCCTTGGTTAATGATTCATAGCCTGCTTTGGATATTTTGTCCAAAATTGCATCTGTTTTTTCTTGCCGTTTTTTCTTTTCTAAATTATAATCTTCATCCTTTTTAAATCCACCTCTCGTTGTTGTAAATTTTGGAGTTTTGGGTTTGTTAAAAGAAAAGAATTTATTTATATTTCCAAAAAGTCGGTACAAAATGTTAATGATGTTGTTTTTTGAATACATATTTTGAATTGAAATTAAACCAAAAATTGCTCCACCTAAATGAGCAAAATGAGCAATGTTATCATCGCTTCCAAGTCCGATTAAATCTTTCAATAAGAAGAAAATAGCTATAAAATAAATGCGAACAGGAAAGACGCCAAACAAATTAACTTTTGTATGTGGGCTGTAAAATGCGAGGGCTGTGAAAATCGCCATTACAGAACCCGAGGCACCAACAACGATGTTATGACTTTCTTGCATTGCTGGAAAAACAAAATGCGAGAGAATTTCTAATAATCCGCCAGTAATTCCTCCAAAAATATACGTGGATAGTAATCTTTTTCCGTTAAAAATGGATTCAAAAAATTGTCCAGAGAAATAAAGGAACAACATATTGAACAGCAAATGTAGAAGGTCAAAATGCGAGAAAATACTTGTGAAAATCCCCCATGGTTTTATTATAAATCCAAGGATGTTGGTGTCAAGCGTGAAGATAACATCTGCAATTGACCAATTCGTATCGAAAAGTAAAAGCCGATAAGTAACAGTTATAAGTTGAATAATGATAAAAACGAAAACATTTGCAAATATCAATTTCGTAGTAACACTTCCATGACGCAATTGAAACTGTAATTCTTCAACAAGATTTCTTGAATTATTCATGGTTTACCAAAAGTTAGATTTATCAGTTTTTCGCCAAATTAATACTATAATTCCACCCACAATTGCACCGCCAACGTGTGCCAAATGTGCTGTACTATCTCCAACTTTGTCCTGATAAGCTTGATATATTTCAAATAAAAAGTAACCGCCAACCAAGAATTTCGCTTTGATTGGAAACATGAAATAAATCATGAATTCGGTATTCGGAAAGAGAATCGCAAATGCTGCCATAATTCCAAAAACAGCACCAGAAGCTCCAACCATAGGCGTGTATGAATTAACGACATATTCATGGTAGACTTTATTCGTTTCATACGCTACCGGATTATATTCAGAATTTTTAATCATTCCATTTACTTCATTTAAATCAAAACCTTGATTGATTAATTGTTCCTTCAATACCTCTAATTCATAAACTCCAATAACGTTGTATAAGCCAAAAGCACCAAGAGCTGTCGCAATGTAGAATATAAAAAATCGTTTTGGACCCCAAATTTTTTCCAAGTAAGCACCAAGCATTATAAACAACCACATATTGAAGAAAATATGAAAAAAGTTTCCGTGCATGAAAAAATGCGTAATTATTTGAAAAGGTTGAAACAAGGTAGAATTGACATAATGCGCTCCAAATTGGGCAATTAAATCAATTTTTTGTGTCTGTAAAATAAGAGTCGCAACAAAAAACAAGATATTTAAAATCAAGATGTTTTTTGTTACTTGCGGTAAATTATTTAACATATTAAAATTTTTGTGCTATTTCTTCAATCGTTAATGTACTTAATATCTTCTTTCCCATTGGAGAAAAACTATGATTTTCGCATTGGAATAACTGGTCAATAATCTTTTTTCCGTGATCAACTGTTGAAATGGTTAAAGTTCTGCTTGCGGATTTCGCAATGTCAGAAATAAGTTTGTGAGCTAAATCTGATTTTTCAATTTCTCGATGCATTAAAGTTTCTAACATATTTTCTAATACATCATTAATATGCTCATCTGAAAGAAAAGACGGGATTGCATTTATCAATAAGTTCTCATCTTGAATTTCACCAATGAAACCTAATTGATTAAATAAAGATGTATTGTTTGACCATTGCAAAGCTTCCTGTTTACTGATGTTTTTCTCGTAAGGAAACAATAATTGTTGTGCTGCAATTGGCGAATGAATAAAATTGGCTTGCAATTCATCGTAAACAATACGTTCATTTGCTCTTTTATAATCAATCACTAAAAGTCCTGATTTGCAATTTGTTATCAAGTATTTTCCACGAATAAGTAAATTGTCTGTTTGTTCCACAAAGGTATCTTCAATTGATTCTTCAAAATCTATTTTTTGCGATTCAATTGGAGCTTCTTCTTCTTTTATTTTATAGAAATTCTCCCAATCCAACGTACTTGGTGATTCATTTCCGAATCCAACATTTTTCATAGCCGATGAAAATCCACTTGTTCCTCCTTTTGAATTAGAATTGGCGTTGGAACTTGTGGTTTGAAAGGGATTAAAATTTGGATTCACTTCAATGTAAGGTGCAATAGGATCTGATTTTCTGACTGAAGATGGAACTTCAAAACTAGTTTCTTGCTCAAAATCAAGTGTTGGATAGATGTTATATTTCCCAAGAGCTTGTTTGACAGCACTTAATAAAATGGAATAAATAAATCGATCTTCTTCGAATTTTATTTCTGTTTTTGTAGGGTGAATATTGACATCAATTTTAGATGGATCAATTTCAAAAAAAATAAAGTAAGTTGGATAAGTTCTTTCGGCTATTAATCCTTCATAAGCTTTCGAAATTGCGTGGTGAAAATAACTATCTTTAAAAAAACGATTATTTACAAAAAGATATTGCTCACCTCTTGATTTTCTTGCTGCATCAGGCTTTCCGATGTAACCATGTATTTTCACGATATTCGTTTCTTCTTCAATTGGAACTAATTTTTCTTCAATTGATTTTCCGAAAACATCAACAATTCTTTTTCTTAAAATAGCACTTTGAAGTTCATAAATCGCATGTCCATTGTGGTAAAGAGAAAATTGCACGTTAGGATGAGCGAAAATAATTCGTTCCATTTCTTCGCGAATGTGATTGAATTCAACTGCATCAGATTTTAAGAAATTTCTTCTCGCTGGAACATTGTAAAACAAGTTTTTAACTTCAAAAGAGCTTCCTTTTGGACAAACAACACGTTCATTTATCTTGATTGTGCTTCCCTCAACTTCAATTTTTACACCAAGTTCTGCTTCGTCTTTGTGTTTTGTTTTTAAAGTTACGTGCGAAATTGCAGCAACAGAGGCAAGAGCTTCTCCTCTAAAACCTTTAGTTAGTAATTTAAATAAATCGTCTGCAGATTTTAACTTACTTGTTGCATGTCTTTCAAAACAAAGAATAGCATCTTTTTCATTCATACCATCACCGTCGTCAATGATTTGAATCAATGTTCTCCCAGCATCTTTGATAATAACTTTAATGCTTGTAGCGCCTGCATCTATTGCATTTTCAACCATTTCTTTTATTACAGAAGCAGGACGTTGAATAACTTCACCAGCCGCAATTTGATTGGCAATGTGATCGGGTAATAATTGAATGATACTCATTTCTTAATGGTTTTTTTAATCACCTGCATAACATCATTCAGACTATATAATTTGAAGTTATCAAAAACAAGATTTAATTCAATTAAGTTAAGAATTCTATTGTTTTTTAGATTTTGCTTTATTTTTAACTTACGACTATTTTTTCGTTCTAAGAAATTACTCGGATTGAAGTCGAAAAGTTTTTCTTGAAATAAAGTACTTTCTTGAAAGAGTGTCATTTTTTGCTTAATAAACAAAAATAGGGATTAATATTTTAACATTAATCCCTATTAACAAAACTTATAAAAGCAAGCGAAGCTCTAAGATTAGATTCTTATGAATATTCCTTTGTATTCAGATTTTTCACCAATTTCAGGATTTTTGATTGAAACTTTCCAAACGTATGTTTTGTTTGAACTAACCATCTTTCCGTCTCTTCTATCAATACCATCCCAAGGTTGAGAAGCATCAGAAGTTTCATAAACAATTCCACCATCGTTTGGATCTAGAATCACCATTTTGAAAGGCGAAGTTCTGCTTTGAAGTGCTACCGGTAAGAAAGTTGACAAACGTAAATCGCTTGAGTTTGGATTGAACGCATTGACTGCTAGTAAGTTGTAATCATTTTTAATTTGAATTAATTTACTTTCTGTTGATTTACAACCTAATTCATTAGATGCAGTTGCACTTAATTCGTAAGTTCCTTTATTGAATGCAAATATCACAGCATTTTTTCCAGAGGCATCAATCGATTTATTATTTAATGACCATTTAATTTTTGAATCTTCTCCTTCTAAATTTGCTTTTAAAACAGGTAATCCATTTTCGTAGATTAACTCAGAATCAAAATTCAAGGAAATAGATGGTGAAGTTATTACTTCAAAAGTTTTTAATTCAATTAAATCACCTCTTTCATCTATTCCATTGATAGCGTAGGTTCCAGATTGGGTTAAATTAGTTTTAAGCTGAGTTTTAGCACGAATTACTTCTAATTTTCCAGAAGGAGATTTTAAAACAATTGATTTAGAATTTTCGTTTTCTAATTCAATTGTTTCACCTTGACATTTCGTTGCAACGGCTGGAGTTTTATAACTTGAATTAGTTTTTTGATTTTCAGTAGATGTTTGAACAAGGTTTGGTTGATAGTTTGGATTGCTTGGAATTACACCGTTCTCCAAATCCTTCATAAAGTGTTGATTTGAATTTTCGTACTCACCTCTTACTTGATTTTGTTCAATATTTAAAAGAGAATTAGTCGAATTTACAGTTGTATTTTTTTGTGTTTGTTTTTGATTTGTTAGTTGTTTTTCAGTAATTGAAGTAGAATTTGTTGAAGCAGTTTTTTTAGTTGAAGCTGATTGATTTTCAACTTGTTTCACCTCTTTTTTCTCGATTAAATTTGTTTGTTTTTCGTCTGAATTCGAAACGATAAACACAGATACAGCCAATGCAGCAGCAGCAAATCCAATCAATCCCCATTTCGTAAAATTGATAGGTTTAACAATTCCAGTTTTTGGTAATTTAGATTCTAAACTTTTCCAAGCAGAAGCATCATAAGGTAACTCATGATTTTCTAACGAATCTTTAAATAATTTTTCAATATCTTTCATCTAATCGATGTGTTTATATTTTTCTTTTAATATGCGTTGCAAATTCATTTTTGCTTTTGCCAAATTGGATTTTGATGTTCCTTCGTTGATTCCAAGAATGTCTGCAATCTCTTTGTGTGAATAATCTTCCATCACATAGAGATTGAAAACTGTCCGATAAGCAGGCGAAAGTTTAGAAACAGCTTCAAGCGCTACTTCTGCTTTCAGACTTAGGGTGTCAAAAACTTCTTTTTCTACC
>CAMDGP010000152.1 GCA_945897765.1 Chitinophaga pinensis | reverse complement strand
GTTGGCGATCAAAAAATGAGTGATAATTCACACAATGTAACCTATATTCATCGAGATATACACCGAGGAAATTTGAACAATCAATCCTTTGGAAGAAAACTAGATGCAAGTGATTTAATCAATGGTAAATATTACATAAATTATAGCTTTATTGTTCCTAATCAATTAGACGGAACTTACAATCCAGAAAACATGCACGTTTTGATTTATGTTTACGACAAAGTTACTTTAGAAATTTACCAAGTCATCAAGCAGAAAATAATCAATTAAATGTAACTTTGGAAAATAGGAAGTTACTATGGCACTCAAACAACAATTAGCACAACGTCTCGAGCAGCGTTTATCGCCTCAACAAATCCAGTTGATGAAATTGTTGCAAGTTCCAACCATGGAATTGGATCAACGCATCAAACAAGAAATTGAGGAAAATCCTGCTTTAGAAGAAGGAGAGGATAAAGAGGAAGATGATTTCGATAATACAGACGATGATGAGTTTGATGACGATTCAGATAACGATGACGATTTCGATTTGTCTGATTATTTAGATGACGACTCCTCCGATTATAAAACGCAAGCTAATAATTCTTCTAAAGACGATGAAGAGCGTGTTATTCCGCTTTCAGGTGAGCAATCCTTTCAAGAAAAATTAACGGAGCAATTACATTTGTTAGATTTAGACGATAAACAATTTTTAATCGCTGATATATTAATTGGAAACCTCGATGAGTCGGGTTATTTGAACCGCGATTTAGAAGCAATTGTAGACGATTTGGCTTTTTCAATGAATGTGGAAGCAAATGAAGATGAGGTTGCAATCATTTTAAGTTTAATTCAAGAGTTAGATCCTGCTGGTGTTGGCGCTAGAAACTTGAAAGAGTGTTTATTACTCCAAATTAAAAGAAAGCAAGACGGTGACATAGTGCGCTATACAGCAAAGAAAATCTTGGAAGACTACTTTGATGAATTCACCAAAAAACATTACGATAAAATAGCTAAGAAATTAGAGATTGAAGACGAGGATTTAAAAGAAGCAATTGATGAAATTCTACGCTTAAATCCAAAACCTGGAGGTTCAATGCGCGAGTCGGCAAAGAATTATCAGCAAATTATCCCCGATTTTATGTTGTTTGAAAACGAAGGAAAATTGGAACTATCAATAAACGGTAGAAATGCACCAGAACTAAAAGTCAGCAAGGAATATGAATCTATGTTGCGTTCGTATGCTGAAGGCGCAAAATCTTCCAAATCAGATAAAGATGCTTTGACATTTGTGCGTCAAAAATTAGACAGCGCAAAATGGTTTATCGATGCTATAAAACAACGCCAGCAAACACTTTTGTTAACCATGAGTGCAATTATGAATTATCAATATCCTTACTTTTTGTCGGGTGATGAAACCAAATTACGTCCGATGATATTAAAAGATATTGCGGATATTGTAGAATTGGATATTTCAACCATTTCCCGTGTTGCAAATAGCAAATACGTGCAAACAAACTTTGGAATTTTCCCTTTGAAATATTTCTTTTCTGAGTCACTTTCTACAGATAGTGGTGAAGAAGTTTCTACTAGAGAAGTAAAGAAAATACTTTCCGAGGCGATTGACGCAGAAGAAAAACGCAACCCTTTAACAGATGAAAAACTAATGGATCTATTGAAAGATAAAGGCTATAACATTGCACGAAGAACGGTAGCGAAATACCGAGAACAGTTAAATATACCCGTTGCACGTATGCGTAAAGAACTAAAATGAGAGCGATTCTTGCACACTTTTTCTCCTGGGTTTTCTTACCCCTGTTGATGCCCGTTTATGGTTTGTATCTTACCTTGTTTTTGGAGTCACAACAAAAGGTTTTGAATGAATTGGGAATGTATGAACTACCGCTTGATTTGAAATGGCAGTTATTTACCATTTTTAGCATTTTCAGTGCGCTTTTACCTGGTCTATCCTTTGTTGCTTTGCACAAAAAGAATATTATTTCAACAATAGACATAGAAAATCAGCGTGAGCGAAATATTCCATTACTGGTTATGTTTGCTTATTGTATTGTGTTGTTTGGACTTTTTGTTTACAAGGCCCCCAACAATATTTTACCAAAATATTTTTATGCGTTACCACTTTCTGGAGGGATTGTTACTGCTTGTTTCATGTATATCAATCGTTGGATAAAAATCTCAATGCATGCTGGCGGAGGAGGAATTTTGGTTGGTTATTTAATCGCTTTTATTCTCGAACATAATCTTTTCCCTTTTTGGTTATTAATCGCAGCAGTTTTCGCATCTGGATTAACAATCGCATCACGTCTTTACCTCAACAAACACCGTCCTATTGAAGTTTATACAGGTTGGTCGCTTGCATTGCTCATTACTTTTTTGTGCAATTTCTTTTATCCTGTGGGGTGAAAAATTACAGAGTGATTTAACTTTTTTAAACTTCATTTTTCAAAACATTTCCGCTTTCAACTTGTCTTTATGTTGATGAAAGGCACGAAAAAACAGCATCTCCCCTCTAAAATTTGTCTTGTTTGTCAAAGGTCGTTTTCGTGGCGTAAAAAATGGGAAAAGGATTGGGAAAACGTGAAATTCTGTAGTGATAAATGTCGAAAAAACAAAGTGGAAATCAAGTGAAAAAGTCAAACAAAACCCTTCGTCTGATTCTCGGCGACCAATTAAATGAAAAGCATTCTTGGTTTCAAAACGTAGATGATTCAGTTGTTTATGTGCTGATGGAAGTGGCAACAGAAACAGACTATGTTACACACCACATTCAAAAAGTCATTGGTTTTTTTGCCGCAATGCAAGAATTTTCAAAAGAACTTCAAGCTAAAGGTCATCACGTAATCTATTTTTACCTCAACGACACAAACAATAAACAATCATTTGAAGGCAATTTGAAAGCACTTTTAACCGAAGAAAACTATACAAACTTCGAATACCAAGAGCCAGATGAATACAGAGTGGATGAACATTTAAAACACTTTTGTGCAACACTATCAATTCCACATGAACTTGTTTCGAGCGAACATTTTTTGAGTGAGCGTCATTTTTTAAGTCAATTTTTCGAAGGAAAGAAGACATATTTGATGGAAAGTTTCTACCGTCAAATGCGAAAAAATCATTCGATTTTGATAGATGGCGCCAATCCTGTAGGTGGAAAATGGAACTTCGATGCAGACAATCGCAAAAAAATTCCAGCGAATCACGTGGTTAGTTTGCCTTTATTATTCTCTAATGATACTTCTAAAATTGAAATCGAGATCCAAAAAGCGAACGTAAAGACGATTGGAAATGTCAATTCAAAACAGTTTTTATGGCCTATAAATCGAACACAATCTTTGGAACTTTTAGAGTTTTTTGTGGAACATTGTTTACCCTTTTTTGGAACGTTTCAAGATGCGATGCAACAAAGTCAATGGTCGATTTATCACTCGCGTTTGTCGTTTTCTATGAACACAAAAATGATTTCTCCAAAAGAAGTGATTGATGCTGCGATTCAATCTTGGGAGAAAAATCCAAGCGAAATTTCACTCAATCAACTCGAAGGTTTTGTACGACAAATTTTAGGTTGGAGAGAATACATGCGTGGAATTTATTGGGCGAAAATGCCTGAATATGCTACCCTTAATTTCTTCGAAAATTCAGCTTCACTTCCCGATTGGTTTTGGACAGGAAAAACAAAAATGAATTGCCTTTCACAAGCCATTAATCAGTCTTTGGATTTTGCATACGCACACCACATTCAGCGATTAATGATTACCGGAAATTTTGCCTTACTTGCAGGGGTACATCCTGATGAAATTGATCGTTGGTATTTGGGAATTTATATCGATGCTTTGGAGTGGGTGGAGATTACGAATACAAGAGGAATGAGTCAGTTTGCAGATGGTGGAATTGTGGGCACAAAACCTTATGTTAGCTCCGCAACTTATATCGACAAAATGAGTAATTATTGTGGAAATTGTCACTACAAAAAAGAAATAAAAACGGGAGAAAAAGCCTGTCCATTTAACAGTTTGTATTGGAATTTTTATGACCGCAACGAAGCAAAACTTGCCAACAATCCACGTATCGGAATGATGTATAATGTGTGGCGAAAAATGGAACAAACACAAAAAACAGCCTTACTCAAACAAGCTGAAATTTATCTAAATCAAATCAATGAGCTATGACTAAAAAAGGAATTGTTTGGTTTAAAACCGACCTGAGACTACACGACAATGAAACCTTGATTAAAGCTATTGAAGAGAATGACGCAATAATTCCTATTTACTGCATTAATCCGCAAGAATTAAATGAATCAAACGGTAAAGTAGAAAGAATAGGAGATTTTCGCTTAAAATTCTTGTTGGAAAGCATCGCAGAATTGGATACAAATTTGCGAAAATTAGGTTCAGGATTATTGTTATTAGTTGGAAACCCCTTAGAAGAAATCCCGAAAATTGCTTTCAAATATAGTGCTCGAAAAGTTTATGCAAAACGCGAAGTCGCCATTTTTGAGAAGCAATTAAATGTTCAAATGGAACAGGAGTTATGGAAACAAAAATGTCTTTTTGAAGAGTACAGCACGAGCACATTATACCTTGCGACCGATCTTCCTTTTTCGTTAAAAGACATTCCTGAAGTTTTTACAAATTTCAGAAAACGTGTAGAAAAAGAAACTGAAATCAGAGCCGTTTTTGATGATCCAGAACACATCATTTCTCCGACCATTCCAGCACTAAATTTACCCACTTTTGAGGAGTTGGGAAGGCAAGAAAAACAAACGGAAGGTCGTGGGGTTTTACTGTTTAAAGGAGGAGAAAATGAGGCTTTAGAACGCTTGAATTATTACTTATTTGAATCCCATTTAATCAAAAAATATAAAGAAACGCGTAACGGTTTAGTGGGTGGAAATTACTCTTCAAAGTTCTCTCCTTGGCTGGCAAATGGATGTGTTTCCGCTCGAATGATTTATGCTGAAATCAAAAAATATGAAGCAGAATTTGGAGCAAATGAATCTACTTATTGGTTAATTTTTGAACTAATTTGGCGCGATTATTTTCGCTTTATTTTCAAAAAGCATCAACATAAATTATTCGCTTTTAATGGAATTTCGGGTCAGAAAAATACACCTCCAAAACCAAATTTTTCACTCATCCAAAATTGGAAAACGGGAAAAACAGGAAATGATTTTATCGACGCAAACATGAACGAATTACGTTTAACAGGGTTCATGAGTAATCGAGGAAGACAAAATGTGGCAAGTTATTTCATTCACGAAATGCAACAAGATTGGCGAATTGGTGCGCGCTATTTTGAGGAACAATTAATCGATTATGATGCGAGTTCAAATTGGGGAAATTGGGCATATTTAGCAGGAGTTGGAAATGACCCAAGAAGTGGTAGACAGTTCAATATTGAAAAACAAGCGAAAGATTACGACCCGGTTAATGAATATCGAAATTTGTGGTTATCTTAATTTTACTCACACTATCAACTCAGGTTCTTCTTCAATTACTTTTCCTCTGTTTCTTAGGTTGTTCACTTTTTCAATGATTTTATCGACTACATAATACATCATTGGTACAACGATTATTGTCAAGAACATAGAACTTGTCAAACCACCAATCAAAATCCAAGCTAAACCATTTTTCCATTCTGCTCCAGAACCTGTTGCAGTTGCAATTGGAATCATACCCACCACCA
>CAMDGP010000151.1 GCA_945897765.1 Chitinophaga pinensis | reverse complement strand
AAAAGAGAAAATGATGGCTTTCCTTGAAGTTCCATCTGAAGGTGCTCTTACGAATGACCCAATGATGAAATTATCAAATGATATGATTACTCATTTAAATACAAGAACTGATGAGCTAACAAAATTGCAAAATGATTTTGGTAAAGCATACCGCTTGTTAGTTGATGGAATGCGTCAATCTAACTTAAGCCCAATTAAATATCCAGATGCAAATAGTACGCTACGTTTAACTTATGGTAAAGTGAGCGCACTGCCAGCTGATAGTAGAAATGATGCAAAAATCAACAATTACACAACTTTGCAAGGAACAATTAACAAATACAAACCAAATGATAAAGAATTCGATTTACCAAAAAGATTAATCGAATTGAATGACAAAAAAGATTTTGGTGAATATGCGGATAAAGGAGGTTATATGCCAGTAAACTTCTTGACAAACAATGATATCACTGGTGGAAATTCAGGTTCTCCAGTCTTGAACGGAAAAGGAGAATTGATTGGCTTGGCATTTGACGGAAACATTGAGGCGATGGCTGGTGATGTTATTTTCGACGCGAAATTGCAAAAAACAATCAACGTTGATATTCGTTACGTTTTGTTCATCATCGACAAATATGCTGGTGCAAAACACATTGTAAACGAAATGACAATTATTAGATAATCTAATTTTATAAAAACAAAAGCCCTATCGTTCGTTCGTTAGGGCTTTTGTTTTTTAGGGTAGTAATGAAAATTGTCTTGACTTTGATTTGTATCTTTTTAGCTTCCTCCCTTGAGGGAGGATTGAGGAGGGTGACCAAGTGAATTATAATTTAGAACACCATCAATATTTGAAATAAAAAAAGCTGATTATTAATTAAAAGAAAAACACACAATTTTCACCCTCTTTTGTCCACCCTCAATGGAGGAGTTTGATCATTAAAAGTTCGGCCTTGAATTTCACGATTTTTGATTATTTTTCGGTTAATCACTCATATAGCAAATACTTACTCCGTATCACTTTGAATTTATCAATACCATCTTTCCAAGTGGCACGAATTTCTTCTTCGCTCCAACATTCGTGTATCTGATCTCGCAATACTGAATTTCCAGCCAAACGATTGAAAAATACGTTTTGATTGATGAAAATCCCTAAATCTGCTAGCAATTTATTGGCATTGATTATATATTCCAAATTGATTTTTGTCAAGCGCAACGGAACATTCGACAAGTCGTAACCGTTGCATTTTTTGTTCAACTGCGTTGACGTTTTAGCTCCCGGCATAGGAATCGGTGTAAATTCAAAAGCTGTCTGAGGAAATTTTGGGTGACCATACATTTCAAATGGTCGTTCGGTGCCACGTCCTAAACTAACAGTTGTTCCTTCAAATAAACACAAACTTGGATACAACGCAATAGCACGATCTGTTTTTAAGTTGGGAGAAGGTGCAATTGGCAGTGAATAACTCGTTTGATGGGTATAATTTTTACATGGCAATACAGATAAGTCGCATTTTACGCCATTTTCCAACCAATTTTCACCATTGATCATCATTGCATATTCTCCGATTGTCATTCCGTAAACTATCGGAACTGGGTGCATTCCAACGAACGAAGTAAATTCTTTTTCCAAAACAGGTCCATCAATGTAATGTGAATTTGGGTTTGGTCGATCGAGCACAATGACTTTCTTTCCATTCTCGGCAGCGGCTTCCATAATATAGTGCAAAGTTGAAATAAAGGTGTAGAATCGAACGCCAACATCTTGAATATCAAATAGTAGTATATCAACATCTTTTAATTGTTCGACACTAGGTTTTTTATTGTTTCCATAAAGAGAAACTAATGGCAAACCTGTTTTTTCGTCTACAGAATGATTGATTTTTTCTCCGGCATCTGCTTGTCCTCTAAATCCATGTTCAGGTGCGAAAACTTTAACGACATCTATTTTTAAAGCAAGTAAAGTATCAACTAAATGAACATTATTTAAAACAGAAGTTTGGTTCGCAACAACAGCAATTCTTTTTCCTTTCAAAGAATCTAGAATCAATCCCAATCGTTCAATTCCAAGTGTAGGTTTAGCTTTAATTGGAACTTTTTCAGCTTTTTTCAAGAGTAGTGAATCTTCAAAAACGACTGTTGTTTGTCCAGAACGAATCTTTAACGGATTAGGATTGCCACAAGAAATAAGTAAAAACACCAAAAACAGCTGCAAGCCAAAAAGCTTTCCGTAACTTTGGAATCTAAAAAAAGAATTATTGTCTTTTGAATTTTTCATATCGCAACGCATGATTCGTAATCGGGAACAAGGTACTAAAGTTTCCAAACCGATAATTCGTATATCTGTCATAAGTATTTCACTAGCAATTGTTGTTAATTTAATTACAATCGCAATAGTTACTGGTTTCCAGAACGAAATACGTACCAAGATTACCAGTTTTAACGCGCCATTATTCATTTCAAAAGCAGGAACAGTTGGTTTTTATGATTGTGAACCCATTTATAAAAACGGATTTGACCATAAAGATATTGCCAAAATCAAGGGTTTAGCTGCGATTAATAACGTTTCTTATAAACCTGCGTTACTACAATCCGATAAGTTTCAAGACAAAATAAAACTATCATCTGGAAAAGATTCCTTGATTTCTAGACAAGAAATTGCTGGGATAATTATGAAAGGAGTCGAGCAAAATTACAATTGGGATTTTATCAAAAGTAATTTAACCCAAGGACGAATTCCTATTTTTAAAGCTTCGCAAGTTTCTAATGAAATCGTAATCTCTGAAAAGATTTGTCAGCAGTTGAATTTCAAACTCAACGAAGAAATTGCTGCTTTTTACGTTAAAAATCTACCCGTTCAACGACGTTATAAAATTGTTGGGATTTTTAAAACTGGGTTAGAAGAATACGATAAAAAGATTCTTTTCTGCGACCTTCGAGAAGTACAAAAAATGAATGATTATGGCATTTCTTCTTCGATTGAAATAGCTGATACTTTAACCTCAAATGGTTCATTGATTATAAAAGCTTCCGTTTCAGGATCTATTGAAAATCTTCAATTTGATTGGGGAACAGGAAGCGACATTTATAGCGGTTTTTATTTAAATACAATAAAAGATACATCTATTCGCTTGGTTGTTTATCAAATGGATTATAATTTAAACACTGCCAAAGCAATGGATACGGCCTATTTGAAAATTAAAACAACACGTAATATTCCAGTGCAAGCATTATTGAAAAACGAAGATGGGACGCTTCAAAAAACAGTAATTAATGCCAACTTAAGCGAATTGACTGACGGAACAACGAAGGTGAAAATTGAAACAAAAGAAGGAGTTGGAAATTATCAAGATTATATAGCTGGAATGGAAGTGCATATTTCAAACTGGAAAGATTTAGAAAAAGTAGAAGAAGCATTGAAGTCAAAATTGGAAATGCACCCAACAAGTCAAGGTGAATTATTGCAGGTTTCAAGTATTTTGGAAAATGAAGGAGATTTGTTTGCATGGTTGAGTTTTCTTGATTACAATGTGATGATTATTTTGTTTTTAATGCTAATTATTGGAATTATAAATGTGGGTTCAGCAATGTTAGTTTTAATCGTAATGCGAACCAATTTTATCGGAATGTTAAAAGCAATAGGTGCAACAAATTGGAGCATTCGCAAAGTGTTTTTGTTTCAAGCTTCTTATTTGATTTTGAAAGGTTTAATGTATGGAAATATTATTGGAGTAAGTTTGTGTATTATTCAAGCTCAATTTGGTTTGTTTTCACTTGATCCTGCCGTTTACTATTTAGACAAAGTCCCTGTTGAATTGACTCTTTTTAATTGGTTAGGTATTAATTTAATTACCTTCTTTGTTTGTATTACATCGCTTTTATTGCCTAGTTATGTGGTAACGCGCATCAGTCCATCAAAAGCAATTCGATTCAATTAATATGGAATTTAAAATTGGAGATATCGTTTCGATTTTGCATCAAGTTGGGAAATATACTATTCTTGAAATCAATCAGACAAAAATCACGATAGAAGATGAGCATGGATTCGCTTATAAAATAGATAGTTCGGCATTGGTTCCACAGCGTGCGATTAGTGTTTTAGATTTAGAATCTTTTCAAAAGGACAAGGAGATTTCCACACGAAAAGGGCAAATACCAAAATCGAAAAACGATTATTTCGAGATTGACTTGCATATTGAATCCTTAACTAAAAAAGATTCCAATTTGTCTGCACATGAAAAATTTTTACTGCAACTTACTTCATTTAAAAAATTCGCAAATGAAATGATTGATAAGCGGCAAAAGAAATTTCGGATTGTTCACGGTGCTGGAGAAGGTAAATTAAAGAATGAAATCCGAGGAATACTATCAACAAAAAAAGGTTTTACCATGCACGACGACCAATATTCTTATGGTAGAGTAGGAGCTTCACTAATAGAAATCAAACTTTCTGTGGCAGAGAAATTTTAGTTTATTATTGTTTTTTTATCATTTAAAAGTAATCCTAGGGCTCATTTTTTCCTATTTTTGAACATGAGTAAATTACCTCAAGATTTTTTAAATCGAATAACAACTAATCCTCTTTTTGCTGAAAACCTTGCTTCAGCGCTAGATGAAACACCACCAATTTCTGTTCGAATAAATCCTGAAAAAGAGAATGATATCAATCAAAATGCAGACAAAGTTCCTTGGTGTGAAAATGGTTTTTATTTAGAAACGCGTCCAAGCTTTACTTTAGATCCGCATTTTCATGCTGGTTGTTATTACCCACAAGAGGCTGGATCGATGTATATTGATGCAGTCTTAAAAAGCTTAGTTCTTCCAGATGAACCTGTTTGCTTGGATTTATGCGCTGCACCGGGAGGAAAAAGTACTTTGATCGCAAGTTTTTTGGATAATAAAGGAGTACTTATTTCCAATGAAATTATTCGAACACGAGCTCATATTCTAGCTGAAAATTTAACGAAATGGGGTTATTCAAATGCATTAGTTTCTTGTAATGATCCGAAAGAATTCAATAATTTTCCGCACTTATTTGATTTGGTATTGATTGACGCTCCTTGTTCAGGTGAAGGAATGTTCCGAAAAGACCCACAAGCACGAGATGAATGGAGTTTAGAAAGTGCTCAGCATTGTGCAATTAGACAACAAAAAATCCTCGCAGATGTTTGGAATTCTGTCAAAGAAAATGGTTACATTATTTATTCTACATGTACCTTTAATCCTGCTGAAAATGAGGAAAATATAGCATGGGTTTTAGAAAATTTTGATTGCGAAATACGTCCGCTTCCAGAATTTGAAGGAATTGAAAAAGACGCTAAAGGTTACGGCAATTATTTAATTCCTGGAAAAACACAAACAGAAGGATTTTACTGTTGTTTGCTACAAAAAAAGGAAGCTTATCACTCCAATAAAAAATTCAAATCGAGTAAAAGAAATGTGATTTCAAAAAGTTTCTTTAAGAATGAATTCACCGAAAAATCGCCTCATGTTTACTTTGAAGAAAATTCAAATTACTATGCCTTAACACCAAGTGCTTTTGAGGTGATGTCCATTATCGACAAAGGATTATACTGGGTCAAAAAAGGAGTAAATTTAGGAACCATTCAAAAGAAGGGTTTGCAGCCTGAAATAGATTTAGCTTTGAGTTTGGCTTTCGATTTACACTATCAACAACTGGAGCTTTCAAAAAATCAAGCTTTGGCCTA
>CAMDGP010000150.1 GCA_945897765.1 Chitinophaga pinensis | reverse complement strand
TTTACCTAAGCGTATTTTGATGTTTCGCTTCGGCGCATAAATAATTAATCGTTCTTGTTCGCCGTCAGTTGGCATAATTCCATCAAGTTTTTTGAACAAATCAACGCCAATAATTCCAAACGATTTTTCGCTATTCACATCCTCAAAAGTCGAAGTTCCAGCCCAAAGGTGTTTTTTTAAATCAATGGTTTGAAGGTAATTTTGTTCAACGCCAATCAAAGTAGCATTTACCCATTTTTTTTCGTGGCGAAGCACAACGATTTCTTCAATTACTTTGGAATAGGATTTAACTTCAAGAATTGCAGCTAATTTTTTCCAGTCAATTTCGCGCTCGTCGAAAGTTTTTCGTTTATTGGCAACAATCGTAATGTCGGCATCAAATTCACTGTAAAGCGTTTCAATCATTTTTTCAATCCCGTTGAAAGCAGAAAGAACGATAACAAGTGCGGCTGTGATTACAAAAACACCAACCGTTGAAATACGAGAAATTAAAGTAATAATATTCTTTTTTCGTCCTGAACGAATGTATTTCAGCGCTATGTAAAAAGGAACGTTAATCGCTTACTTTTTTAAAAGTTCACTGATTTTCATGGCGTAATCCATAGAGTCGTCAATATGGAAAGTCAATTCTGGAATCATGCGCATATTTTTTAATCGACGCCCCACTTCACCACGAATTTTTCCTTTATTAACAAGAATGTTTGCCAATACTTTTTCTTTTTCGGGACCAGCAAAAATACTTAAGAAACATTTAGCGTAAGATAGGTCGGAAGTTACTCTAACAATTGTCACTGTTACCATTGCACCTAAGCAAATTTCTGCGGCATTGCGTTGAAAAAAAGTAGATAATTCCGCCTGAATTACTGCTTCAATTTTATTCTGTCTGATTGAACCCATGGTGCAAAGTTAAGAATAGTTGAGGTGCTTTTCCAGTCCCGACGTCTAAAATATATTTAAACTACTTTAATGAAATAAAAATCAATAACCCTTAACTAGCAAATTAGTAATTGAAAACGTTTTATCTTAGATTCTGGTTTTTGATTTTGCATTGCTCAAAAACTTTTAAAAATGGATTAGAATTTACCCTTAATGTTAAAAGAATCCTGATTTAATCCTAAATTACATTGATTTCAAAACCAAACACTTCTTATCTTTGTTGTATCAAAAAACAGTTTAAAATGAATCCGCATATTTCAAAAATTAATTTAGAACTAGCTGAATTGCGTCAGGTACTAATCACACATCCACTATATGCACAAGTGAGTGAAATTCATGATTTTCAAACATTTATGGAAGAGCACATTTTTGCAGTGTGGGATTTTATGAGTTTGTTGAAAGCATTACAACGTGGATTAACATGTGTGGAACTTCCCTGGAAACCTACAGGTAGTCCAACGACGCGCCGTTTTATTAATGAAATTGTTTTAGGAGAAGAGTCAGATATGGACTCTAATGGAGAAGTTGCAAGTCATTTTGAGTTGTATATTGAAGCCATGAAAGAAATTGGTGCAAACACTAAAATCATCGAATCTTTTTTAGCGTTAATTGAAAATGGTCATTCGATTGAAACAGCTTTAAATGAAGTTGAAATCAATCCTGAGACACGCAATTTTGTAAATTTCACTTTCTCTATTCTACAAACTAATTCTATTCATCAGATTGCTTCCGTCTTTACCTTTGGACGTGAAGATCTGATTCCTGAGATGTTTATTCAAATTTTAAAAGAAATGGAATCAAAAGGTCAGAAGAATATTTCCAAATTATTGTACTATTTGGAGCGTCACATCGAAGTGGATGGTACTGATCATGGTCCAATTTCTTTGAAAATGATTGAAGAATTATGCGGCGATGACGAACAGAAATGGTTAGAAGTGCTAGAAAGTGCAAAAGCTGCACTTCAAATGCGTATTGAATTATGGAATGGTGTTTCGCAAAAGTTAATGCAGTTAAGCGCTGTGTAATATTTGGTAACTTCGCAGAAAATTTCTTTCGTGTCCTTTACTCCTTTTCTTACTGATGTAAGTTCAATTGAATTACCTCAATATTTCACATATCCGTTTTATTATTCACCGCATCCTTTAAGTTTAGTTGCGTGTCGTGAGTTGCAAGATTATTTAAAAATACAAACTGATTTTAAGCACAATTTCGGCTTCGATGAAAACGATACAAGTTTGCAAATCGGGAAAATGTTTGGTGTATTAGTTGTAAAAAATCAAGCGGGTGAACTTGGATATTTAGCAGCTTTTTCAGGAAAATTAGCAGATGAAAATCACCATAGAAGATTCGTTCCACCTGTATTTGATTTACTCGAAAATGGTAATTTTTTTAGAATTGGTGAAGTCGAAGTCAATGACATTACCATACAAATTCAAGCACTAGAAAAGGATGAAAATTATTTGGAATTAAAATCTAAATTGGAACTTTTCAAAGTAGAAACGGACGCAGAAATTGCAAGTAAAAAACAACAACTTAAAGCTTCGAAAAAAATACGTGATGAAAAACGAGCAGTAGCAAAAATAAATTTAACTGAAGCGGCGCAATTGCTTTTAATTGAAAAATTGAAAACGGAAAGTATCCGTGAACAATTGGAAGCAAAAGATTTTATTCGCGAAATAAATTTGAAATACCTGGAACTTGAGAAATTGTTTCTTGAAGTGGATAACATAATTCAAAAGTTAAAAGAACAACGAGCAGCAAAATCTTCGCACTTGCAAAAAGAAATATTTGAGCAATATACCTTTTTGAATCAAGCTCAAAAAACGAAAAGTCTTTTAGAAATTTTTTCTCAAACCGTCTTCCAAACTCCACCTGCTGGAGCTGGAGAATGTGCTGCACCTAAGCTGTTACAATATGCTTTTTTAAATAAATTAGAACCAATTTGCATGGCAGAATTTTGGTGGGGAAAATCTCCCAATTCAGAAGTGCGACTCCATGAACAATATTACCCTGCTTGCCGAGGAAAATGCGAACCAATTTTAGCGCACATGTTGGAAGGAATTTCATTGGAAAAAAACCCAATGTTGGAACAAGCAACGGTTAAAGAAATTCCAATTATTTATGAGGATGAGTATCTTTTACTCGTTAATAAACCGCCCGAATTTTTATCCGTTCCAGGAAAGGAGCTAAAAGATTCAGTTTATGAACGAATGCGACTAAAATTTCCAAAAGCCTCTGGACCTTTGTTAGTTCATCGCCTAGATATGTCCACATCGGGATTGCTACTAATTGCAAAAACAGAAGAAATTTATAAGCATCTTCAATCTCAATTTATTCGACGCATAGTCAAAAAATCTTATATCGCGCTTTTAGATGGGATTGTGAATCAATTGGAAGCTGATATTTCACTTCCGCTCCGTGTTGATTTGGAAGATCGGCCAAAACAATTAGTTTGCTATGAACACGGGAAAAATGCTTTCACAAAGTATAAAGTTATCGGTATTGAAAACGGGAAAACGCGCATTCAATTTTTCCCAATTACAGGTCGAACGCATCAGTTACGGGTGCATGCTGCTCATCATTTGGGATTAAATAGTCCAATAATTGGCGACGACTTATATGGTACGAAGGGCGAACGTTTGTGTTTACACGCTCAATGGATTCAATTCAAACATCCCATAACGAAAGAAATCGTTGAATTTAATTGCGAGCCAGAATTTTAAGATTTAATTTTCCCCCAACTCTTTGATATACATTCTAGAAAAGTCAATTATTCCTGATGAACTAACCGCAATATCGCGTGCTCTTATGTTTACGACCATGAAAATGTCTTCGGTATAAAGTGGAATAACAGCCGCTTTATTCACTAAAATCTGATCGCAATCGTTCTGTAATTCCATCTTTTTTTGACGGTTTTTTACTAAAATAGACTGATAAAAAAGGGAATCAAATTGTTCATTTTTAAAACCATTTAAGTTCCAAGTGTAATTATTTAGCCCTTTATAATCACTATAAAAAACACCTAAATAAGACTCCGGATCGGGGTAATCAGCTACCCAACCAGTCTTCCAAATTTTAATTTTTCTTTGTTCGATTAGTTTATTTTTAGTGTCAAAATCAGTGTATTTTATTTGTAATTCTACACCTAAATTTTCTTTTATTTGTCGTGCCAATTCTTTGTAATATAAACTCTGTAAACTACCTTTTTTAGCAGCGATAAAGAGCTTCTGTTGTGGAAATAAATTTGCTTGAAAGTAACCCGCGCTTGCCAAATAATTACGTGCTTTTTGAGGATCGAAATTCAATGCTTTAACCCATTTGTCAGAATAAAAATCACTTATAGGCACAAATCCTTTGGAAGCAATATTACCATCTCCATTCAACACATTTAGCCATAATTTTTTGCGGTCAATTGCATGGTAAAAAGCTAATCTAACGCGCTCATCATTGAAGGGTTTTGCGGTGCAATCGAATGCTAAACAATTCACTTTTAAACCTTTTCTAAATAAAATACGATGCAATAAATTACGGCCATCTTTTGCTTCTTTTAAAGTGCCAAATGCAAAATCTAAACGATCAACGGGCAATTGTAAAAGAATATCTGTCTCACCTTTTGAAAACAACAATTGCTCATTTTTCGCAATATTAGGTTTTATAATGCGTATTTTACTTAAAAAAGGAAGTTGATTTCCGAAATTGTCGAATTTCCAATAATCAGGATTACGTTCTAAAACAACTTGATCTTGGTTAACAGATTGCAATTTAAAAGGACCAGTTCCAATAGGGTGCTCACTACTTTTTTCTTGGTAATATAGAAAAGCATCTTTGGAAAAAATTACGATACTTGGATGACTTAAAAGACTCGTGAAATTATTAAAACTGTTGGTCAAGGAAATTAAAATTGTTGAATCGTTTTTGATTTTTATTCCACTCACTCCACGCGAAGGAAAACTATTTTTAGAATGTTTTTGAAACCATTCCGACCCGATAATTTTTTTGGTTAACACATGACCTAATTGGTTCAATTTATTTCCTGAGCAAGCAAATTCAAGTGAAAATTTTACATCTTCGACAGTCATTTTTTTTTGCTCAAAATCGTTGTATATATCTGTATGAAAAAACACATTTTTTCGGATGACTATTTCAATCGTTTTTCCATTGTTTTTTTCTGAAAATTTCCTAACTAAATTTGGAACAATTTCCTTCGTTTTTGAATCCACTTTCAGTAAAGGTTCAAATAAATTTGAGAGTAAACGTTGGTCATGAAGTCCGTATGAAGACAAAGGAAAAAAGGAGGTTGTTTTTTCGGTCTCAACATAAGAAATTTCGCCGCCGTATTTTTTTCCACCCAAAGCAACTTTGTCTTCCAAGGATTCTCCACAGGAAAAAATTAAAAGGGATAAAAAAAATAAAACAAGGTGTTTTTTGGTGCTCGTCATGAATAGATTTGACACTAATAAGAAAAAAATGATATTAATCTATTTTTAATATGGTATAAGAAAAACTTACATCTCGCATAATAAATCAATGTTTTGTTAAAGTAAAAAAAGCGGGGTTATCAGAACCCCCACTTTCCTGTAATTCTATTTATTTCAATCCAAATTACTCAATAAAAGTAACTACTTTTTGGAAAAGATAGGGTTTAAATTCAAATTTGTTAATCATTTCAGTTAAAGTTTGGTGTCAAAAACTAAATCGTCGGGACTTTATTTTCAAACCTAAAGAATAATAATTACTATTTAACTAAAAATCAAA
>CAMDGP010000149.1 GCA_945897765.1 Chitinophaga pinensis | reverse complement strand
CCATCAATTGATTTAGCACCTGGCGTATTTAAAATTATTCATTGTAGCGGAAAAAACAGAATTGAAAGTAATGCATTTAACTTTTCGCTTTCACAACAAAACTATACACCTCTTAATGGATGGAATACCCACACATTCAGTACTATTTTTGTTTGGGATGGGGTCTCTAATGTTATTTTGAACATTTGCTCCTACAACAATACACAGTATACAATTAACTCAATCTTCAATCAATCTGCAACCTCATATCCTTCAACTGTAGCATCATTTATTGATGGAAATCCTGCTGCATGTAGTTCTAATCTTGGACAGCTTTATAACCAACGACCAAATGTAAAAATCAATGGTTTCACAATCGGGTCAGGTCAAATTCAGAATACAAATACTGACTATCCTGCGCCCTATGGCAATTATTATTGGGGAGCAAGACATCAAATTATTTTCAGAGCCGATGAATTAATTGCAGCTGGATTAACTGCAGGACCTTTTAATAATCTTGCTTTTGATGTGGTTACCTCTGGAAATGAGTTTTACAATTACATCGATTTTTCGTTTCTTGCAACCGAACTAACAGAATTAACAAATGAATTTTTACCAGAAACGGGAACTAAATTGCATACTAATTTCAAAATTGATGCTTTAGGTGAAACTGTTTACCTTGTGAATCCTTCCAATCAAGTAATTAGCAGTTTATTGGTAAAAAGTCCAACTACAGATATTTCTGTAGGTCATTTCCAAGATGCATCGGGTGAAATTAAATGGATGAACGGAACGCCAAATGAAAGTAATAATGGAAGTTATATTTATTTAGATTCACTCAAATCACCCATTTTCTCTAAATATTCAAGCATAAACACAACTAGCTTTCAATTAGAAATGCAAAATCCGAATACGGTTTCTAGCAAAATAGTATACACTGTTGATGGTTCCTCCCCAATTTTTAACTCTCCAACTTATATACAAGCAATTCCAATTACTGCTAATCAAGTAATCAATGCACGAATTTTTCCTTTAAATTCTGCTGCTTATATACCAAGTGAAAATACAGTTGCAACATATCTTTTCAATGTTGATCACACGACACCAATACTATTGGTTACAACCAATAATTCCAACCTTTATGGTCCTTCTGGAATTTTTGACAACCCTAATTCAGACGATGTGAAACAAGCTTTTGCTTCATATCTAACTGAAGATGAAAACCATAGTTTGCTTTTTGATCGAAAAACAGCCATTAGAATGGATGGTGGCGCAGGTGGTAGTCGTGGAAATCCACAACGTTCGTTTCGTTTATCCTTTGACCACGGTGCATTAGGTGGTGGAATTGTAAATCACCAATTGATTCCAAACCGACCAAACCGCGATAGATTTAGTGATATTTACCTACGAAATGGAAGTAATCAGTGGCTAAAATTACCTTACAAAGATGCTTATCAAGTTTATATGATGAGCCAAGGAACAGACAATTATTATTCAGGCTATCGTCCTGTGAGTGTTTACATTAACGGAGCCTACTTTGGATTGTATGAATTGCGTGAAAAATTCAACACAGAATATTTTGATGTTTACAACCAATCACCTAAAAAAGACTCGATTGAAATTCTTTCGTTGAGTTATTTTTATGGAGGTGTTTTAAGAGCTGTTGAAGGTAAAGTTGAAAATTTCTGGAATTCTTACGACAACTTTTCAAACATTAGTCCAACAAGTAATGATTACATGGAAAATGCTGACCAGTACTTTGATTTAAAACATTATACAGACTATATTATTTCAGAATCTTGGATGGGAAATGTGGATTGGCCACAAAATAATATTAAAATTTACCGCTCAGATAAAACCAATTACCGCTGGCGATTTGGTTTAATCGACCTAGAACTTTCTATGCAACCAAATGGCTGGACAAGTTGTACAGACAATCACTTGAATTACATTTTAAATCAATCTACTTCCAATCCTTACATAAATATTTGGTTGAGATCAATTCAAAATCCAACTTATAAAAACTACTTTATCAATCGCTTTGCAGACCAAATAAACACAAGTTATCAAACTGAGAATCTATTATCAATTGAACAAGCATTTTTCGATGGTATGAATTCTGAAATGCCAAAACAATTCGAACGCTGGGGAGATCCAAATAACATTGACGGGCAAATGGCGGAATTTAAAAACAATCATTTTACATTTAGAGATCAACTTGCATGCAGAAATCTAGTTGTTCAAAATCAAATTGTAACAGAATTCAACCTTGAAAAAAAGGTAGCAATTTCATTAAACGTATTTCCTGAAGACAAAGGGGAAATTCAATTAAACACCATTCGACCTACAATCTACCCATGGAATGGATTTTATTTTGATGGAGTTCCTATTCAAATGACTGCAATAGCTAAACCTGGATTTCAATTTTCACATTGGGAACCTAATGCTTTTATTACTGATACTTTAAATCCTGATTTTGAAGGAAATGTTTCCATAACCAACACAAATTTCAAAGCTATTTTTAGTAAAATCCCTGATGGTCCAAACATTCAGTTCACGCTTTACCCGAATCCAACCTCTGGAGATTTACAAATTCATCACGACAATGAAACAATCGCAAAAGAATGTAGTTTTGAGATTTTTGATTTAAGTGGAAGAATTATATTCATTGGAAACTTCTCAACTGAGAGTTTAACGACTTCTGTGAACGTAAATTCATATAGAAGCTCCATGTATTTTGTTAGAATTTTGAGAAATAATGAACTTGTAGAAACAATTCGATTTGTGAAACAATAACTAATTTTTCTATCTTTATCTAAAGAATCAGTTCTGTTTAAAAAAGCATTAACGTGAAAAAAAGCATTGAAATATTATCGAAATATTGGGGTTTCGATTCCTTTCGACCAATGCAAGAGGAAATTGTCGATGATGCAATAAACGGTCACGATGTACTAGCCTTATTACCTACTGGTGGCGGAAAATCAATCTGTTTCCAAGTTCCAGGATTAGCTCGCGAAGGTATAACAATTGTTGTTTCACCGCTCATTGCCTTGATGCAAGACCAAGTTTTAAACCTTGAAAAAGCAGGAATTCGCGCAAAAGCAATAACAAGCGGAATGTCCTATCGAGACATTGATATAACTTTAGATAATGCCCGTTTTGGAGGTTTAGATTTTTTATATACTTCACCTGAAAGACTCCAAACTACATTATTTATCGAACGCTTCAAACGCATGCAAGTTGGGTTAATTGTGGTGGACGAAGCGCATTGCATTTCAGAATGGGGTCATGATTTTCGCCCAGCTTTTATAAGTATTTCAGACTTGCGAGAAATTCATCCAGAGGTTCCATTTCTAGCTTTAACTGCAACTGCTAATGAAAAAGTTCGAGCTGACATCATCGAAAAACTAAAACTTCATAAACCCCAAATTCACGAAGCATCTTTTGAACGCAAAAATCTAACCTATTCAGTTTATAAGTCAGAAAATAAAATTCAAAATATTATAGACTATTGTAAAAAAACTGATGAAGTTGGAATCGTTTATTGTCAAACACGAAAAAGCGTGAAAGATGTAGCCAAAGTCTTAATCGCTAACGGTATCAATTGTGGTGTATATCATGGAGGTATGAACGCAGAAGAACGCAGTCAAATGTTGAATTTTTGGCTCAGCGAACGAATAAAAATTATCGTTGCAACAAACGCTTTTGGAATGGGAATCGATAAACCAAATGTACGTTTTGTTTTACATTACGAAATTCCTGCCTCACCAGAAGCCTATTTCCAAGAAGCAGGACGAGGTGGTCGCGATGGAAAAGAGTCGATTGCTATTGCTTATTATGCACCGAATGATGGAAACAATTTATTGGAACAAGTTGAAAAAAAGTATCCAGAGAAAGAAGCAGTAATGCATTGTTATCGTGCAATTTGTAACCACTTAAAAATTGCTATCGGTTCTGGAAAAGACGAAAGTTATCCAATTGATTTAAAGTACGTCTGTAAACAATTTAACTTAGAATATACTGTTCTTTATAATTCACTTAAATTATTGGAATCCAACGGAAACATATTGCTTTCGGAAGGATTTTATCATCCAACAAAAATAAAATTTACGGTTGAAAATCGAGATTTATACAATTTCCAAATTAGCCACGAAAAATACTATCCGATTACTTCAATCTTGACGCGTTCCTACTCTGGTGTTTTTGATACTTATCAAGCTATTCATGAGTTTGAGATATGTAAACGACTGAAAATAAGTGAGCAGGAATTTAAAAAGCAAATTGATGAAATACAAAAATTTGGTATTTTAGATGTTAACTGGAGAAGTAATTTACCTTCTATAACCTTTTTAATAGAACGATTGGCAGATCCTGATTTTTCATTAAAACCAGAAATTTATCATGATCGAAAAATAACTGCAATCGACAAAGCGAATTATATGTTGCTATTTTGTGAAGGAGAAAAATGCCGTGCTCAATTACTTATTGGCTATTTCGGACAACAAACTAATGAATGCGGAAAATGTGATGCCTGCCAAACGAGGTACAAAAACAAGAATTTGAACGAAAAAGAGTTGATTGAATTTCTTCAAAAACCAACTAACATTCAAGAAGTTAAAAGTTATTTTAGAAGTGATGAAGATGAATTAAATAGTATGTTGCGCAAGTTAGTTAAAGAAGAACGTGTGCGCTACGAAAATGGGAATTATAGCGCAGAAGAATGATGAAATTCCCTTCCTTTCATCGATTTCCTTTTGCTTTTTTGAGCTGTTTTTTGATGCTTGGTATAATTTTGAATTTCTTCCATGCCAGCGAAGAATTAAGCATTTATCTTCCAATACTTGCCATTTCAACAGCATTTATTTTCTTTGTTTTAAGAAATCAGCTACAGCGCTATTTTATTGTTTTTGTCTCCATTTCCTTTATTTGCTTAGGATATATAGCCTTAGAAAATTACAATTACACACATTTTGAAGAAGAAAAATCAGTTAGCGTTTTAATACTCAGAGTAGATGAATTTCAGAAAAAAGAAGGTTGGTCAAAAGGTGTTGCTCAAGTTTGCCGTATAGAAGATAATAAATTAAAAGCAAGCAAAAAGCGTGTTGTTTTCTATGCTGAAACGAAACAAGCGATTAATAAGTATGATGTTCTTCAAGTCGCCACAAGTCTTTTTCCAATTGAAAACAAGAACAATCCAGGCGACTTTGACTTGCAATTATTTTGGAAAAGTAAAGGAATAAAAGAAATGTGTTTCTTTCAAGAAGCTGATTTTCAATTCCTCGATAGAGTTCCCAACAACACTTTTTTCGACTTTATTGCTGATTTAAATGTGTTTTTCATTTCAATCCTTGACAAATATTTAGATGGTGAAGAATTGGCAATTGGAACCGCTTTAATTTTGGGTGATAAATCGCTTATTGATTCTGAAATTAGAAATGCTTTTACTGCAACAGGAGCAATGCATGCATTGGCTGTTTCAGGTTTACATGTGGGGATTATGCTACCAATCTTTCTTGGTTTTTTTAAGCTTTTTGGAAAATACATAAAACGCAAACAAGCAGTTATTAGCGTTGTTGGTATTCTTTGGATTTATGCCTTAATGACCGGTTTTTCACCAAGTGTTATTCGGGCTGTTTTTATGTTTTCCGTTTTGGCGCTTGCACAAATTTTGGGGAGAAACTACAACCCAATCAACACTTTATTCTTTACCGCATTTGTACTTTTGATTTTTCAACCGT